>JAGOHT010000151.1 GCA_017996055.1 Alphaproteobacteria bacterium | reverse complement strand
GGTTATCGCTGGCAGTTATACGCTGGCAGCGGCACTGTTCGGCGTTGTGGCAGCACTCTTTCTTGATCGTTTCCAACGTCGCAGGGCCATACTTATCTGCTTGGCAGGCTTGATTGCCGCGACGGCTCTAGGAGCTGTAGTGTGGAGTGAAGGCAGCATGATGATGGCGCGGCTTAGTGCAGGCGCTTTTGGCGGGCCGCTTTCGGCGCTAGGCATCGCACTCGTTGCAGACAATATTTTGCCTGAACGGCGTGGCACGGCGATGGGCAAAGTCATGGGAGGCTTTGCTTTGGCTTCTGTGCTTGGGGTTCCTTTCGGTCTGGAATTGGCGCGGCATTTTTCTTGGCATGCGCCGTTTCTCTCGACGGCTGGTTTCGGGGTGATGATCTGGTTTTTGGCCATGCACTGGCTGCCAGCTTATGCGCCGAAACATAAACCAGTGCCGGTACGCGCCATGCTTAAAGATATTGGCCGTTTATTGTCCCAGCCTGTGACCCTCTACTCCTATTGCATGATGGCGCTGGTGATGATGTCAGGTTTCATGATAATTCCAAATATATCCGCCTATCTGCAGTATAATTTGCAGGTGCCACGCGACTATATAGCAGTGCTGTATCTGTTGGGCGGCTCTATCAGCTTCTTCAGTATGCGACTGGTCGGCATACTCGTTGACCGCTGGTCGGCAGTAAAGACAATGTGGAGCTTCACGTTGCTCTACTTAGCCGTCATGTCCATAGGGTTTGTGCAAGAGCCGCAGGCCGTGCCTATTACCATTGTGTTTGTCTGCTTCATGGTATCAATGACAGGACGTGGTGTGGCTTCGCAAACGTTGACATCCAAAGTTCCGCAGCCAGCGCTGCGTGGTGCGTTCCTGTCACTGCAATCCAGCGTGACGCACATCGCCACTTCCATTGGTGCAGGATATTCTGCCGCTATTCTAAAGAGCACGGAGAGTGGTGTGCTGGTTGGGGTTACCACTTTAGCCTACAGTGCCATGATTGTGGCGTTGATTGCGCCGTTCCTTTATCAGAAAATAGCCAACATCATTGCAGAAAAACAGCAATAATTCCGCATTTAGTGGTTCTGCTCATAGTGCATCGTAATCCGGCAAATGCCGGTGCCGATCATAGCCATGATGGGCAGCAGGAACCAGTTGCCCCAGAGCAGCGCGAAGGCAAAAGCGGTGAACCCAGCACTAACCAGCTCCAGATAGAGATATCGCCGCCCATAGCCGGTGCCGCAATAGTGGCAGCGCCCGCGGTTCCACAGATATGAGAAAATCGGGAAGAGGTCGCGGATGCCAAGCACATGCTTGCAGCTGGGGCAGCTTGACCGTGGGCTGACGATGGAGATGCCGCGCGGCAGCCGGTAGCTCAGCGCATTGAGAAAGCTGCCCATAATCGCGCCCAGCACGAAGCCAAGCGCGGCATGGCCGATAACGGGCAGGACATCAAGCAGCGTCAATCGCGCACACTCCGAATTTGAGCAACCAGCCGCAGCTGCGCCAGACTTTCTCGCGCTCCGCCGCTGGATAGCTCGCCAGTAAGTCACTGATGCGTTGCGGCGTCGCGCACTGCTGCGCCAGCACGGCGAGACCAGTCTTACCAAGCAACAAGTCCGGTACAAAATAATTCATCTCATGCCGCAATATTTTGCCGATATCCGCACCGGCAACCAACCGTAACTTCTGCTCCGGCGTTAGCGTCGCGCTAGGGAAGCCAGCGAACATTGCATAAGGATTGGGATAGGCCGGATGTGCCGCGGGCCAATGATCGGGGAACGCGCTCGGCGGCGGGGCACGGCGGCGACGCTGCCCCAGCTCCGTCCACAGCGCGCTATAGGCCGCGATGATGTGCTTCCAATCATAGGTGTCCGCCACGCGCTGCTTGCCGCTCGCACCCAGCTTCTGGCGCAACGTGGCGTCCTCAGCAAGTGTTTGGACAGCCTGCGCCGTTCGGTTGATATTTACAGCCGTGCTCTGCGCTGTTGCCGTGAGATATTCGCCATAATTGTCGAGCGCGTTAAAATAGCGGTTGCCGATAGCAAGGCCGGTTGGCAGCGGTGGGGCAGTCGTAGGGATGACAAAGCCATCCTGCCCATCGCGCACCGCGTCGCGATAACCATCCCAGTCACTTACGATAACCGGCAGCCCGCTTGCCATCGCCTCAATCGGCGTCAGCCCAAAGCTTTCCTGAACGTTCTCAACGAGTGAAATAAATATATCCGCGCTCGCCCACATCCCTTGCGGAAAGCGGGCATCGTTATTAGCGATGAATTCCAGCTTAACCTTTTGGCACAAATCCGCTCCAAGATTCTTGAAGGCTTCTTCCATCATCTCTGGCTTGAAATAGCCGAACATGACAAGGCGGATAGGCTTTCTGCTCTGCCGAGCCGCCTGTTCCGCTGCCATGAATAGGGGCGCCGGGTGCGCCTTGGTGGCAAAACTCAGCCGTCCAAGGAAGAGCAGAATAATTTCGTCGTCTTGCGCCTTTAGCGCGGCGCGCTGTCGGGTGCGTTCCTGCGGCGAGGTGCGTGTCGCGAAGCTGGCGGCGTCCACCCCCAGTGGAATGACCGGCAGTGCAACGGGACAACGAAATCGCGTGCCAAAACGATGTCCAAGATAATCGGTATAAATATCCCATAGCGACTGCACCGCGCTTTTGATGGCATGGCTGGGACAGATCAGCGCGTCGGTGTCGGCGGTGGGCGCGACGCAAAGCTCGCTCACTGTGCGGGCAATGCGTTCACCCGACATGGTGTGGATGAGGCCACACAGCGCATAGCCCGCGCCCGGAATCTGCCTCCGCAGCCAAGCCAGTTCGCTAATCAGCGGGTCTGGCCGCACAAGACAATGGATTTTGCTCAAGGTTTGTGCGGGATAGCGCGGGTCAAGGCCCAGCAGCATCGCTTTGGGGTTGAGGCCGACTTCCTGCGCCAGCGTTTCACAATGGGCATAGCTGGCTTCGTCGGTCGGGCGGATGAGATATCTCTCCTGCGCGCCATGCCGGAACCAGGCGCGCATCAGGTTGTTGACCGCGACATCGAGGCCGAAGATTTCCGCGCCGTTGAGGCCGGAAGTCGGCTGCGCGTAATGGATGGCGACAGTCATTGTCCGGCGGCGCGCTTGGCGGGAGCCCCGTCATTCATTTTGGCGATGGTCTTGGTCGTGCTTTGCCCTTCGACAAGGTTCGCCAAATAAAGATCTCCCCCCCAGCTCTGCACCAAATCCCAGCCCACCACCTTGTCCGGCGTATAGTCTGCACCCTTCACCAGCAGCTGAGGGCGTAATGTGCGGATAAGCTCAAGTGGCGTTTCCTGGTCGAACAGCACGACGCCGTCGACATCCGCCATCGCAGCCAGCACCGTGGCGCGCGCGGATTCGTTTTGCACCGGCCGCGTTGGCCCCTTGAGTCGTTGCACGGAAGCATCGGTATTCAGCCCGACGATGAGCCGATCACAACGGCTACGTGACTGGCGTAGCAGCGAGAGATGGCCTGGATGGATGAGGTCGAAGCAGCCATTGGTGAAGCCGACCTTCAGGCCTTGCTGCCGCCATTTCTCGGTGCGCTCAAAAGCCTCCTGCCAGGTCATGATTTTCGCTTCATTCGCCTGGCGGGAATCATCATGCAGCCCGTGACGCAAATCATTCACCGTCACCGTCGCGGTACCGACCTTGCCGACGACAATCGAGCCCGCGAGATTTGCGAGATGCGCCGCTTCCGGCAGCGAGCCGCCTGCAGCCAGCGCCAGCGCTAGTGCCGCGACGACCGTATCGCCTGCGCCGGAAACATCGAACACTTCGCGCGCCATGCCGTGGATATGCAAAGCTGGTTGGTCTTTCTGCACGAGGCAGACGCCGTCACCGCCCAGTTTAGCGAGGACGCAGGATACATCGTAAGCCGTTATCAACACACGCGCGGCCTGCTCAGCCTCCGCCACCGTCTTGATACTGCCGACGCCAGTGGCCTCGGTCAGCTCTTTGCGGTTGGGGGTCAGAATGGTCGCGCCGCGATAGCGCGCGAAGTCGCGCCCCTTGGGGTCGATGAGCACCGGCTTATTGGCGGCGCGCGCCATCGCGATGATTTGTGGGACGATTGCATCAGTCAACACACCCTTGGCGTAGTCAGATAGAATGATGACGTCCGTGGTCGGTAGTGTTGCCTTGATACGGTCAAGAATCTGCTGTTGCAACGCTGCGCTGATGGGGGTGTTGACCTCGCGGTCTGCGCGCAAGAGCTGTTGGCTGCCGCCAATACAGCGCACTTTCAACGTTGTGGGACGGCTGGCATCGGGCAACACCAGCGGCGTCACCTCGGGCAACCCCGTAAAAAGCTGTGCCAAATCATAGCTCGCGGAGTCTTGCCCTGCGACGCCGATACAATCTACATCGGCACCGAGCGCCGCCAGGTTGCGCACCACATTTCCCGCGCCACCGAGCGTCATCGTCTCACGCTGAATTCGCAGCACCGGAATAGGTGCTTCAGGCGAGATGCGATCAACCGAGCCATATATAAAACGGTCGAGCATTAAATCGCCAACCACCAAAACACGATGGCCGTGAAACTGGTCGAGCAGGGTAGAGAGCGTCATTGTCATGCAAAAGCCTTAACGATAGGGGTCATCCTGCTGGAGAAAATTCTGCACATAAAGCTGTACGCCGTCTTCCAAGCTGGTCATGCGGCTGACATCATAACCGGCGGTTGCCAGCTTGCCCAGCTTGGCCTCGGTGAAATATTGATATTTTTCGCGAAGATTTTCCGGCATGTCGCGATAGGTCAGGCTGGGCTCGCGCCCCACCGCACGATAGGTCGCTGTGCCAAGATCGGCAAAGCTGCGCGCCTTGCCACTGCCGACATTAAACAGGCCATTGACGTCTTCTTTTTCTTGCAGCCAGAGCATGACGTTGACGACATCGCCGACCCAGACGAAATCGCGCAATTGCCCGCCATCAGAAAAGCCCGGCCGATGTGATTTAAAGAGCCCGAAACTCTCGCCTTTTTGTGCGACCGGAAAAATCTGGTGCACAACGGAGCGCATCCCGTCCTTGTGGTACTCATTCGGGCCATAGACATTGAAAAACTTCAGCCCCACGCATTGCGGCGGGCGCTTGGGGTTCTCGGCTTGCGATGTCACCCAGCGGTCAAACCAGTGCTTGCTCCAGCCATAGAGGTTGAGCGGGCGCAGTTTGGCGAGATGGTCAGGCGCGTCGTTATCATCAAAGCCCGCCGTGCCGTCGCCATAGGTGGCGGCGGAAGAAGCATAAATAAAGCGGACACCATGATTGGCCGACCAATGCCACAAATCTTTGCTGAGGCGGAAATTGTTGCGCACAATGGCATCGCCGTCGGTTTCCGTTGTCGCCGAAATTGCACCGAGATGGAAAATAACATCAATATGTTTAGCG
>JAGOHT010000019.1 GCA_017996055.1 Alphaproteobacteria bacterium | reverse complement strand
CGCCTCATGAATCCGCCAGGAAATCGTGCTTTCGGCGCAGCCCAGCGCCAACGCCGCCGCCGCGTGGCTCAGCCCTTCCCCGAAAACCAGGATAATCGCTTCTTTCAGCCCATCGGGCAGAGCGTTGACGCGGGCAAGCTCTTGCCGTGCTGCCGCCTGCTGCTCCGGGTTCACCCCGCCCGCCACCCATTCAGCATCCTCAAACAGCGGGCTTTCCCGGCTTTGCTTGCGGGTACGGACGCGCAAAAAGTCGCGGGCGCTGTTCATCACCATCCGGCTGAGCCAGATGCTGAAGGGTGCCTCGAAGCGGTAGCTGTTGAGATTATGCGCCAACTTGATACAGACCTCCTGCGCGACATCCTCTGCATCTTCTTTGCGCCCGACAAAACGATAGGCGAGGCGGTAGATGCGTTCATAATGCGCCGTAACCAGGCGGGCAAAATCAGCAGTTTCCCCCAACATAGCCCGCCGAATGATGGCCTCTTCGCCATCCTCTGCCTGCGGGGTGGGGTGCGTTGCCGACATCAGCCGCCAAGTGGTAAGACGTTAGCCGCCGTTGAAAGCTTGGCGGAGGAAAAAGGTCAGACGCATATTGGCCTTAAGGCCTTGCTTTGACAAGCGTCCTGGAGGCAGGGGGCGGGACGGGGAACCGGCTTGGCTGAATAATACGGTTGGCTTCGGCTTACCGATAATCGATGGAAGCAACCGTGACCGGCTTGCCGCGTTTGCCGACGGCGAGGCGCGGGTTTGTTTCTTGTAGCCAAGCACCAAGACCGGCATCCTGCCCCAATTCGCGCGCAGCGGCCACGAAGGTGCTGCGCCCTTCTTCTGACTGAAAGGTGAGACGCGGTCGCGTCCCGCCGCCGCAGACAGAAAGCCCACACAAGACACCTTTTGTCTGAGTGAACGTAAAAATCGCGTTATCCATGCCTTTGCCAAAGACCTTATCGATAAGGTCGTCACAAATCGTGATTGTTTCAGCCATTCGCGTTACTCCTGCCGAGGAACCCATGCGCATGCCAAGCCTAACAACACGGTGTGAAACTTAAAACACCAATTTCATAGTGAATCAGCGCTTTTTGCATCCGACATGACCACAAGATAGGCGAGGTTCAAGCCCTGTCATCGCCCCATTCGGCGATGGGGCAGGTCGCCATGAATTGAATAGGCAAAACCGGTGCTTGACTCTGCTGCCTCCCCCCCCTAGGTTGCGCCCAAATTTGGCGTCTGGTGCCTGTTGCGCCGGACGCATAATGCGGACTGCTGCCGGGAGTAAGTTATTGACCGACCGCGAAGAACGCGAAGAAGCCGCCCGCCGACAACAATTGTCGGAACTGGGGCAGCGAATCGCGGCGGAACGGGAGAAGAAGCCGGAAGTGTCGGAAGCCGAACTGGCAGACGACGCACCATCGGGCAGCCGGGTGGGGTATGAGCTATTGGGTGCGGTTTTGGCCTGCACCGGGCTCGGTTACCTCATCGATCAACAGATCGGCAGCGTGCCGATCGGGACGCTGGCGGGGTTGTTTTTAGGGTTTGTCGCCGGTGTGGCAAATGCCTGGCGGGCGACGAATGGAATAGACCGGGCAGTTGGTTTGCGCCAACCGCCGGTGATGGATCAGACGAAAGACAAGACGGAACCTTGAAGGACAGGCATGGCAACGGGACATTCACCGCTCGCTCAGTTTGAGATTAAGCAGATTCTGCCGCTCCCCCAAATTGCGGGGATCGATTTGTCTTTCACCAATTCGGCCTTGTTCATGCTGATTGCGGTTGGCTGCAGCGTGGCTTTTCTGGTGCTCGGCATGGGGCGTGGTGGGGTTATCCCCGGCCGGATGCAAATGCTGGTCGAAACCGTGCATAACGCTATCGCGAATATGGTGGAGCAGACGGCGGGGCATAAATCTAAGGCTTACTTCCCATTTATCTTCGCGCTCTTCATCTTCATTCTCTTTGCGAATGCGCTTGGGCTTATCCCCTATGGCTTCACCGCCACCAGCCACATTATCGTGACCTTCGCGCTGGCCATTGCGGTCTTCCTCGCCGTGACGCTGACCGGCTTTGCCAAGCATGGTCTGCATTTCTTCGGACTCTTCGTGCCGGAAGGTGTGCCGAAGGTGATGATACCCTTCCTGTTCGTCGTCGAATTGCTCTCCTTCTGCGTCCGCCCCTTCAGCCTCTCCATACGTCTCTTCGCCAATATGTTGGCCGGTGGTATTTTGCTGAAGGTTTTTGCGGGCATGGCGGCAGGCATGGTTGTCGCGGGGCTTTACGGCAATCCGGAAGCGCAACAAGCTCCGAGTATGCTGCAGCTGTTCCTGGCGCCGCTGCCACTTTTGCTGACCATCGCGCTGACGGGCTTCAAGCTCTTCGTCGCTGGTCTGCAGGCCTATATTTTCTCAATTCTCACGGCCGTCTATTTGCATGACGCGCTGGAGATGCACTAACCTCTAACCCTTGGCTTAACGAAGGAGACTAAATTATGGATCACGCGACGATTGCCCTGCTCGGTGCTGGCATTGCTATGATCGGCGCGCTCGGCGCCGGTATCGGCCTCGGCCTGCTGTTCTCGGCCTGGATCAGCGCGATTGCGCGCAACCCGGCCGCTGCTGGCAAGTTCACGACCATCGGTTACATCGGCTTCGCCGCGACCGAACTCGTACTCCTGCTCTGTTTCGTCATCGCGTTCATGCTCATTGGCAAGGCGGGTTGAGGTCAGGATGATGCGGCGTTCACTCCTTTCTGTTGTGTCGCTTGGCTTAACCGCTCCCGCGTGGGCGGAGGAGCCCGCGCATGGCGGGGGAGGCCAACTGCCGCAATTCCAGGCGGAGTATTTCGCGGGGCAGATTTTTTGGCTCGCAGTCGCCTTCGTTCTGCTCTATCTGCTGCTGCAACGCGTAGCCTTGCCGCGCATCGCCGCCACGCAAACCGCCCGTCGGGCGCAGCGCGAGGCGGATTTGGTCGCGGCGGCCAAAGCGAACGACCGCGCCAAGCAGATTATCAGCGATTATGAAAAATCGCTGGCGACCGCACGGCAGCAAGCGCAGGCGAAGCTAGCCGCAATCACCCAGACTGCACAGACCGAAGCGACACAGCGCCAGCAGGCTCAGCAGCAACAGCTGCAGCACAAGCTGGCTGATGCTGAACGCACCATTGAGGCTGGCCGCGCACAGGCCCTAGGGCAAGTGCGAGATGCAGCGGTCGATGTCGCGCAGACCATGGTCGAGCGGCTCACCGGCGTCACCCCCAATGCGGCGGCGGTGGTCGACCGTTTGCGGCGTGATGCGACCTAAGGGAGGGATGCATGGAAGAAATCCTCGATAATCCCTACCTCTGGACTGGCCTGTCGCTGCTGGTGCTGATTATTCTTGGCGTCAAATTTGCCCGTATTCCGCTGCAAGGCTGGCTCGACGGCGAAATAGCCAAGATTAAAACCGAACTCGACCAAGCCAAGCAATTGCGCGCTGAGGCCGAGCAACTGCTTGCCAGCTACAAGACCAAGGAACAGGAAGCGCTGAAGGAAGCGGCGGCGCTGGTGTCGCAGGCGGAGCAGGCGGCGGATAACCTACGCCGCACCGCTGCCCATGAGTTGGAAGAAAGCCTGGCACGACAAGCGCAACAGGCAGCGGAACGCATAGCGCGCGCTGAGGCCGAAGCGGTCGCTGAAGTGCGACGTGCAGTGATTGATCTAGCCGCTGCCGCCAGCGCCGAAATTCTGAGCGAGCAGATGAGCGGCGCACAAGCGGGTGCCTATCTTGACCGCGTGATTGCCGATTTACCGGCGCAGCTCGCCAAGAAAAACGCCGCTTAATCCAACAAGATTGAGCAAATTCAATAGCATATTGGTCTATTGGTTTCACCGCAGACGCTGATAAGCTGTCGCGTGTGAACGCAACATGACCCAGATTCTACAAACCGAACAATTTGACAGCACGGCCTATGTCGCCGCCGTGGCGCCGGTTTATGCGCGTTTGCTCAAACAGCCGACAACCTATGAGCGTTTCTCCGGTGCGGTGACCAATGCGGTGAGGGCTGTTAGCGGCATTACCGAACAGCTCAATGATTTCCGCGCGGCAGGGATGGAAACGCTGCTGACCGAGGCCAATAAGCGCGCGCTTGCACTTCAGTTCCGCCTTTGGCAGCAACAATTGCCGGTCAAACAAAGGCTCATCGACGAGGCTGGGCGCCATGAGAAGCATCGTGTGCTGGAGGCTGCCTTGCCCCCGCAGAGCCACCCACAAGCGGCCGCAACATTCGCACGCTTCGTCATGCTCAAGGATTTTGAGCCGATGCTGCAAGGGTTGCGCGGCTTTGCCGAAAATAAGGTGGTGGAACGCGAAGCTTTAAAGACGCAGCGTCTGCCGCGCAAACGTGGTCAGCCTGCGGCTAGCCAAAGCAGCCTACTGGTCGCCTGTATGGAAGCGGGAGACGGTTTGTGTCTGGCAACGCATTTGCTGACGCTCATGACGCAGACCGGGCGTGAGCCGCTCAAACGCCCCGCCAATTTTTTCCCATTCCGACATGGTATCAGGCACCCGCCGCCGCTGCAGCGGGGCTAAATTAAAACTCCTGCACTTCCGCACCGCCAGGGAGTGCACGGAATTGGTTCTTCACCGTCTCATTCAGTTGCCAAATGCCGGGGATGTCGATCTCCGCTTCCGCGCCATCATCAAGCACCACGACGAGCTGCAGCTTGGCGCGGCCGGTTGGCATTTGCTCCATGAGTTTGGCGAGTGGCGGCAAGGCGCTCTCCTGCCGCAGCACCAGACGCACCCCGCGCGCCAGCCTTTCAGCGGCAACCTTGAGTGGCTCGACGCTGCGCCCGATATAGCGCGTTTCGCTTTCGCTGACCTGCGCATCCGCTTCGAACAATACGGCGGTGCCAGTTTCAAGATGCGCCCGCGCCGTCGCGAGCAAATCGGCAAAAATCGTCATCTCGAAACTACCGCTGGCGTCCGAGGCTTGCACAAAAGCAAAACGGTTGCCGGATTTGGCGATTCGCTCCTGCTTGCCTAGCACGATGCCGGCGAGCTTGACGCGGTTGCTCTCGCGCCCCAGCAGATATTTCGGCACGCGCGTCACTGGCACTACGCCAAGCCGCTCCAGCAGGATTTTATAGCTATCGAGCGGATGAGCGGAGAGATAAAAGCCGACGGCCTCAAACTCCTGCTTCAGGCGCGTAAGGTCATCCCAGGGTGGCGCTGTTGTTAGGCTGGGTCGTGCAGCAGCCGCACTCGCACCGCCGAACAGACCCCCCTGGCCACTGCTTTGCGCGGCACTGTGGCTGGCGCCGTGACGGGTCAACGTCTCGATATTCGCTGTGAGCAGCGCGCGGTTGGGGTTCATGCTGTCAAAAGCCCCAGCGGCGATGAGCCCTTCCAGCTGCTTTTTATTGAGCGCCTTCGGATCAACCCGTTCGGCGAAGGTAAAGACATCCTTGAACGCGCCGTTGGCGTCACGCTCAGCCACGATGGCGCGCATGGCGGCATCGCCCACGCCCTTGAGCGCCGCCAGCGCATAGCGAATGGCGCGGCCACCATCTGTCTGCGGCGCGACGCTAAAAGTAGGCAGCGAGCTGTTGATATCGGGTGGTAGCAGGCGGATTTGATGGCGTGGCAATTCCTGCCGGATGACATTGAGCTTGTCGGTATCGCCCATTTCAAAATTCATCGTCGCGGCGAAAAACTCGGTCGGGTAATTGGCCTTCAGATAAGCGGTCTGATAGGCGATGAGTGCATAGGCAGCGGCGTGTGACTTGTTGAAGCCGTAGCCGGCGAATTTATCAATCTGATCGAAAATCATTCCGGCCTGGTCGGCGGGCACCTCGCGCTCCACCGCGCCCTTGATGAAATTGGCGCGCTGCTGTGCCATTTCATCCTTCTTCTTTTTGCCCATGGCGCGGCGGAGCAAATCGGCGCTGCCGAGCGAATAGCCCGCCAGAATCTGCGCCGCCTGCATCACCTGTTCCTGATAGATGAGAATGCCCAGCGTCTCGCGCAGCACCGGTTCGAGCTTGGGGTGGAGATAGTCCGCCTGTTCCTGCCCATGTTTGACGCGGATATATTTCGGAATATTCTCCATCGGCCCTGGGCGATAGAGCGCGACGAGGGCGATGATATCCTCAAAGCGGTTGGGCTTGAGCTTTCGTAGCGTGTCGCGCATCCCCGCACTTTCAAGCTGGAACACACCGGTGGTGTCGCCGCGCGCCAATAGCGTATAAGTCTTGGCGTCATCGAGCGGCAGCAGCGCCAGGTCGAGCGCCACGCCACGGGTGTGCAGCATATCGACCGCGCATTGCAGCACATCGAGCGTCTTCAAGCCGAGAAAGTCGAACTTGACCAGCCCGGCATATTCCACCGTCTTCATGTTAAACTGGGTGGCAGGCAGCGTGCCCCCCGGTTCGCGATAGAGCGGCACGATATCGGTCAAAGGGCGGTCGCCGATGACGACGCCCGCCGCGTGGGTCGAAGCGTTGCGGAACAGCCCCTCTAGCTTCAGCGCGATATCCATCATCTGGCCGACGGCAGCATCCTCGCGCCGCAGCGCCTGCAGCTGTGGTTCACCGTCAATCGCCTGCTGCAACGTGACCGGATTGGCCGGATTATTCGGCACCAGCTTACAGATTTTATCGACATAACCATAAGGCATCGCCATGACGCGCCCGACATCGCGCAAGACGGCGCGCGCCTGCAGCTTACCAAAGGTAATGATTTGCGCGACGCGATCCACGCCATATTTCTGCTGGACATAGTGGATGACTTCGTCGCGGCGCTCCTGACAGAAATCGACGTCGAAGTCAGGCATCGAGACACGTTCAGGATTGAGAAAACGTTCGAAGAGTAGGCCGAAGCGGATGGGATCAAGATCGGTGATGGCGAGAGACCATGCGACGACCGAGCCCGCGCCGGAGCCGCGCCCCGGCCCCACCGGAATCCGGTGCGCCTTTGCCCATTTGATAAAGTCGGAGACGATGAGGAAGTAACCGGCAAATCCCATCTTAATAATAACGGCGAGCTCAAACTCCAACCGTTCGCGATAGGCATCGGCGTCAGCCTCGGCACGCACGGCCAGGCGCTCGACGAGACCAGCGCGTGCTTGGGCTTGTAGCTCCTCGATTTCACTGCGCCCACCCCTTGTCGGGAAGGGCGGTAGGATGGGGTCGACCTTGTGCGGCCAGTAAGAACAGCGCCGCGCGATGACCAGCGTATTGTCGCAAGCTTCTGGCAAATCGGCGAAGAGTTCGCGCATTGCTTTGGCCGATTTGAAATAATGCTCCGGCGTCAGATGGCGGCGCTTGGGATCGGCCAAAACTGTTTTGTCCGAGATGCAGAGCAACGCATCATGGGCCTCCACCATATCCGGCTCGCCGAAATAGACGTCGTTGGTCGCGACGAGCGGCAAATCATGGCGATAGGCAAGGTCGATGAGCGCCGGTTCCACCCGCGCCTCAGCCGTACCAATCGCGCCCTCCAGATGGCGCTGCAGTTCGATATAGAGCCGGCCGGGGAACAGCGCTTTGAGTTTTTCGAGACAGGCTTCCGCCGCCTGCTGCTGCCCACCGAGGAGGAGCGCACCGAGCGGCCCATCGATGGCGCCAGTGAGAGCAATGAGCCCTTCTGCATGGGCGCTCAGCTCCGGCCAAGTCACGCTGGGCGTCAACCGGTCAGGGGCCAGAAAACTGGTGCTGACCAGCCGAACCAGATTTTGGTAGCCACCGGCATCCATGGCCAGGAGGACAATCCTATCGGTGATGGGGTGGCCGTTTTTTTGTGGCTCCCCTCCACGCTGCAGCCCCACACTGCAGCCGATAATGGGCTGGATACCGGCGTCCCCAGCGGCGAGGGCAAATTCCAGCGCGCCGAACAGATTGCCTAGGTCGGTCAAGGCCACAGCCGGCATATCCTGCATTTTGCACAGAGAAATCAAATCGTTACGTGCCGCAATGACGCCGTCTTTGGGTTTCTCTTCGGTAATCTTGATAGCGCCTTCGGCGAGCGAATAGCTGCCAGCGACGCGGAGATGGATAAAATCAGATGCGGGCATAAGGTTAAGATTCGCTATGCTTTGGATACGATTCGTGAATGCTTTCAAGCTTGTTTGAGCATAGGCTCCTTGCAATCCAATGCAAAGAGCTTGGGAAGCCATGTTTGCTGTAGCACAATTTGAACGTCCTTTTGCCGCCCTGCCTTCTGCCGGTCAAGCAGGCCTGCGCCTCGCGCTACCACCAGAGCAGCGTGTGCAACTCGCGGCACTGAGCAAGCCCGGCCTAAGCATGGCGAATTATCGCGCGCTCGATTTACCGGTGGTGATTGGGACGCTTAATAGCCGACAGCAAGAGCTTTTTGCCCCCAATACCAATCTTGGTTTTTTCACCATGCGCCACACGAGCCAGGAAGTCGCGCTGGCGGAAGGTCGTGAAGAGCTGATAGCCAACCGGTTGATTCGTGCAGGATTCAATAGTGAGGAGAAGCCAAAAAATATTGTCCCGCGCGATAATGCGGGGCGTGAAGATTTGGCCTTGCTGCATGATGCTGACCTGGTTAAGGGAATGCAACAGAAGCTGCTGCAGCAGCGCAGCCTAGTCGGTGACATCCTGCGCTTCGACCGCGAGACCTTCGGCACCAAGTTCGCCAGTGTCGGGCTCGATTTCGACCAGGATCGCCCCGGCAACCACTATGTCAAAGCGGCGACTTGGCATCCGGACAATTCACTGGCCTATCGCTCGGCTCAATTTCCGCTTACGCGGGTTTATCTGGTGCGCCTCTCCGCCCCAACGGAAGTGCTGCGTGACCGCTTGGTCTATGACGATGCCGGACAGAAAAACTCGCTGTTGCAGGACATCGCCAGGAAACATGAATCGCCGCCTGATACTTATGCAGCGTGGCTTGCGCAGGTGAAGGCCGCCGGTATGTTCTTCCAGGCGCCGCCCGCCGCTGTCACCTTGTTGACCGCCGACAAAACCTGGCATAAATCGCATCGACCGCAACAAGCCGTACCCGATAGCCACCTGCGGGTGGTAGTGCGGCCAATTGTATAGAGGGGTCATGGCAGGACAATTTCGCGTCAACGACCAACCTGCCGCGCCTTTCGCGACAGTTACCGAACTTGTCTTGACGGTGCAACCTGAAAAGCGCGCACAGCTTGTGACTTTTTCAAGCCCCACATTGTCGGAAACCGAATATCGCGCCTTTGATTTGCCGATGACGGTCGGTCGGTTGAGTCCGACACAGCGTGGAGTGTTCGCCCCGGACCCTGCTTTGGGGCGCTTCGAGTATAGTGCAACCGGAATGATCGATAATTACCCTGCGCAGCCAAAAGAGGCTTTTGTGGCCGCCGCACAAGGTTTGCTGTGCGCGCCAGATCGGCTATTGCCGGGATCGCGACACGATAAGGAACGTCACCGCTTCCAGCCTGGCGAAGAAGACCGTGTCATGCGGCGCGTTACGGCACAGGTGGGCCTGGTTGCCGATATTTTCGCGCTTGATCAGGCGCTGGTCGGCGGACAGAAAGTATCAGTGGCGGCTGAGTTCGTTCAGGACAGACCCAGCCCCTGGCAAGCTTTGGCGCGACAGATGCATGCGGATGGCCTTGGTATGCCGGGACCTTTGCACCGCAGCTATGTGGTGCGTTCCGTCTACCCACCAGAATTTATCCGTGATCAGGTCGTGTACGCCCCTTTGGCACAAGACCCGGTCTGCCAGGCTTTACAGCGTGGGGAATATGTCCCTGACCCCGTTATCAACCCCTGGCTTGCGAAAGCCAAGCTCGACGGTCTGGCTATCGTGCCCAACCCTTATGAAGTGGTGTTAATGTCTCGGCAGAAGACTCTGCATCGTTCGCAGGTGCCGGAGCGACTGGATCAGGTCGTACCATCAACCTATCTGCGGGTGATGGTGGCACCGTGCACCTACTAAACTTACCAATAATGGCAAGCGAAGCTTAGCGGGTCTGCCAAGAGCCAGCAGCGTCCTGATATTTTGCTCCAGACTCCAGCCCTTTCACAATCTGCTCTGCCGCCAATTTAGCGACGACGGTCGCCGTCTGACCTTTTGACGCCGCGATGCGCGCATATTCCTGCTGACGCTTGCCATTCACATCTTTCACGAGCGCATTGACCGCCGGGCTGGCCTGCAGTGCGCTGACATAGCCGTCATTCTGCTCGCCGATTTGCCCGCTACGGCGCGCTTCGTGCAAATCAAGCGCCAGCGCGGGCAGGCTCAAGGCCATGAACGCCGCAACTACGATAGCACGTTGGAAAGACTGGGACGGCTTCATGATGGACCTCACGAGAAAAGTTAGAAGATGCTCTTATTCTTGGCGATAGCCTGTTGCACATCTTTTTCGATGGCGATTTTTACATGCTGCTCAATCGTCACGTTGAGATTAATCTCAATCGGCTTATCAGGTGCCTGCACCTGCACCGTCGGTGTGCAAGCAGGGAGCAACAAAAAGGGCAAGAGGCGGAGTGGCAAGGGCGTCATGGCTTATCCTTGGTCAGGAACTGCTGCGGATTGGTCAAGAGCTGAAGATTTTGTGTCAACAAGTCTAACACAGCACCGTTGAGCTTGATATTGAATTTTACCATCTTGCCTTGTTGCACGGCGGGGTTGTTGCCTTCGAGGGACAGCTGTACTTCCAGCTTGCCATCCGGCAATCCGGTGAGGCCCAACAGCAATTTCGTATAATGCAAATCCTGCAACAGCTCACGGAGCAAGGTCATTTGCGGATTGTCACCAGGGATGGCTTCCGGCGGCAACTGCAGGACTCCAGGCTTATCGGCCTGTAATTGGCCAGCACCAAAGCGGAGCGTACCATTCGTCAAATAGGTCACTGGCACGGTGCCAGAAATTGTGCCTTCGCCCTTCGCGCCCAAACCTGTCAGCGTGCGGAGTAGGTCGGCCAGAGGCAACTTCTGCAATTGGGGAGCAAAGGTAAGCGGGTGGGTGCCATCAATAATCAGGCCTGTCTTTCCGAGCGCCACAAAGCCCCCGAACAGGGGCATGCTGGCCTTTTCAATCTGGAGCTGCGGCGCACCACTGGGCAACGGCAGGCGGAGATTGAAGCTTCCCTGCCAGGCATGATCGGCACTGCCAATGTTACCGGTCACGGATAAAGCGTTAGCTTGCAGTATAGTAGTGCCCGTCGCTTGTAGCAACGGTGTGGCGATGGGCAAAGCAGGCAAAGCAATATCACGGAGTTGCCAGCCGCCTTGCCAGTTTGTTAGTCCCGGATTGTGTTTGAACTGCAGTTGCGCGGTGGTGCTGGTCAGCATTCCGGCTTTCGTTTGCAACGTGGGCGCGTCGCTGGCGAGCGTCAGCGTGGCGGGCGTCGCTTGTTGCCAGTGTAGCGAAAAAGGTAGCGTCAGCTGCCATTGCGGTGCGGTGATGGTGATTTGACTCATGCCGATGGTAGTTGCGGCGAGCGGCAACGCCTGGACGGCATCAGGAGTCATTGGCAAGGCGAAGGGGGCTGCCGTTGCTGATGGTGATGCCGGTGGAAAACCATCAAACTGCCAGCCCTGCACGGTTTGTCGCAACGTGAGTTGCAGATTATCCAGCGCCAGTTGGCGCAAGCGCCCGTGCAGCAACTCGCTGGGCGTATAGTCTAAAGCCAGTGTGGGAATAGTCATCGCAGGCTCGTTGCCGATGCGGATATTCGCGAGCTGACTTTGCGACAGGCCAATACTGCGGAGCGTGAGCGATACTGGCTGACCGATTGCCGCGCTGAGCATGATTTGCAGACGCTGTTCAGCATATGTTTGGCCGAAGAACCAACCTACGCTAGTTCCAGCCACACCGAGCAAAAGAACGACAAGTCCAAAGGCGGTGCGGCGGCGCATCAGTTTAATGTAACACCATAGTCACCGTCTTGGTCGCCAGCGCTTCTTCGGGCAAGAGCGTGTGCGGCGTACTGAAGGGAATGGCCATCATATTGGTGTAAAAACGTACATCGCCGGTAAGCTCAAGAATATAGGCGCGTAGCTCATCAAGCTGCTTCTTCAGCTCCGGCGACGGCGTCGTCATGAAGGCGTCGGCGAAGTCGGGACGGCTAACTAGCAAGGCGGTCGAAGGGTCGCCCATCAGAAAGCGGCGCTCACCTCCGAGAAAGGCAAGAACACAGTTGGCGGCGCAATATTCATGATAGGTGTCGGCATGAAATTTGCGAATAGCTTTCCCCATCCGCATCGCTTCCTTAATGTCGCCGCCACTGGAGGAGAGCACGACAGCCAGTTGCTTCCCGCTCTTCTCAGCATCGCGGAGGTTTTGTTCCAGCAGCTGCGCGTCACCGGCTTTGAGCTCGCCGTCGAGCTTCACGAAAGCCGTCTTTTGCGCCGCATTTGGCGGGCTATAGATGATGGTAGCGGCGTTTGCCGCTGGCGCGGTCAACACAAGACAAGAGAACAGAACCAAGCAACAGCGCAACATAACCAAGCTCCATTGAACGAAACGTTACGCGACACAAAAGCCGCGGCACCATAGCACATTGATGCAAGAATTCCAGACCGTCGTGTAGCCACACCAAAATGTTGAAACTATTTCTTGTGTAATAGTTTCAACGTGCTGGGTGTCTTAACGCAGGAACATTCGATAAGCCGGATTGGCGCTTTCTTCAGTATAGGGATAGGCCAGCGAACGCAGGAAGCGTTGCAGCGCCGCTTTATCCTTCGCGGGTACCTGCAGCCCTACCAGCACGCGGCCATAATCCGCCCCGTGATTGCGGTAATGGAACAGGCTGATATTCCACTGCCCGCCGATAGCATTGAGGAAATTACGGAGCGCTCCAGGCCGCTCCGGAAATTCGAAACGGTAGAGCACTTCGTTCTCCGCCTGCGCGCGTCCACCGACCATATGGCGGATATGCAGTTTCGCCATTTCGTTGTCGTGCAAATCGATGGTCTTGATGCCGTGCTGGCTCAGCGATTTGAGCAGTCCCTGCGCTTCGGCGCGGTTTTGTATCGTCGCGCCGACGAAGATGTGCGCTTCCTTGCTGTCCGTATAGCGATAGTTGAATTCCGTAGTCTGACGCGAGCCGATGAGATCAAGGAAGGTCTTGAAGCTACCGGGCTTCTCTGGAATCGTCGCGGCGAAGACGGCTTCGCGCTGCTCACCTAGCTCGGCGCGTTCGGCGACGAAGCGCAGCCGGTCGAAATTCATGTTCGCGCCACAGGCGATGGCGGCGAAGGTCTGCCCCGTTTTCTTGCTGCGCGCCGCATATTGCTTTAGTCCGGCGATGGCGAGCGCGCCCGCCGGTTCCAGAATCGCGCGCGTATCCTCAAATACATCTTTGAGGGCGGCGCAAATGGCGTCGGTATCGCAGAGAATGACTTCATCGACATATTGGCGGGCGAGGCGGAAACCTTCCTTCCCTACCTGCTTGACGGCGACGCCGTCCGCGAACAGCCCAACCGATGGCAGCTTGATGCGGCGTTTGGCCTTCAGCGACTCATAGAGCGAAGCGGCATCGACCGGCTCGACGCCAATGATTTTGACCTCCGGCCGTAGCCGCTTGATATAAGCAGCAATGCCGCCGATGAGACCGCCACCACCCACCGCGACGAACACTGCATCAAGCGGCCCCTGATGCTGGCGCAGAATTTCCATCGCGATGGTGCCCTGACCGGCGATGACATCGGGGTCGTCATAAGGGTGCACGAAGGTCAGCCCCTGCGCCTTGGCGCGGATGCGCGCTTCGGCATAAGCTTCGTCGAAGGTCGCGCCATGCAACACGACCTTGCCGCCACGCCGCGCCACGGCGGCGCTCTTGATCGGCGGGGTCGTCGTCGGCATCACGATAACGGCGGTGGTGCCCAGCTTCTGCGCCGCGAGTGCCACGCCCTGCGCATGGTTGCCCGCGCTGGCACAAATTACACCGCGCTTGAGCTGCGCCGGGGTCAGCTGCGCCATTTTGTTGTATGCGCCGCGCAGCTTGAAGGAGAAGACCGGCTGTAAATCTTCGCGCTTCAGCAGCACGGTCTGGTTCAGCCGCGCCGAAAGCTGCGGTGCGAACTGCAGCGGCGTTTCAATCGCCACGTCATAGACCTTAGCGGTCAGGATTTTTTTCAGGTAATCGACAGGCATGGCTTAGATATCCGCATAAACATGCTTTTCGGCCTTGCCGCCCGGGTGCGTTACCGCGCCCTTTTCGGCAGGGCCGACCTGCTGCGCATATTTCCATAGCGCGCCGGACTGGAAGTCATGCTCGCGCGGTTGCCATGCCGCCTTGCGCTTCGCCAGCTCGGCGTCCGACAATTCGACATTGAGAATACCCTTGTCGGCATCAAGTACAATGATGTCGCCATCCTTGAGCAAGGCGATGGGGCCGCCCACCGCCGCTTCCGGCCCAACATGCCCGACGCAGAAACCGCGCGTCGCGCCGGAGAAGCGCCCATCAGTAATCAGCGCCACTTGGTCGCCCGCGCCCTGACCATAGAGCGCCGCGGTAGTGGAGAGCATCTCGCGCATCCCGGGGCCGCCGCGCGGCCCTTCATAACGGATGACAATGACTTCGCCGGGCTTGTAGAGCCTTTGCTCTACCGCCTTGAAGGCTTCCTCTTCGCAATCAAAGCAACGCGCTGGACCTTTGAACTGCAGCTGCTTCATGCCCGCGACTTTGACGATAGCACCTTCAGGCGCGAGATTGCCGCGCAGGCCGACAACGCCGCCGGTGGGGGATAGAGGGCTCTTGCAGCTACGCACCACATCCTGATCTTCTGGGAATTTCACGTCACGCAGATTTTCCGCAATCGTCTTGCCGGTCACGGTGATGCAATCGCCATGCAGGAAACCACCTTCCAGCAACGCCTTCATCAGCACCGGCACGCCGCCGATTTTGAACAGGTCTTTGGCGACATAACGGCCGCCCGGTTTGAGGTCGGCGAGGTAAGGCGTGCGTTTGAACACTGCGGCGACGTCTTGCAAATCAAACTCGATGCCGCATTCATGCGCCATTGCGGGCAGATGCAGCCCGGCATTGGTCGATCCGCCAGAGGCGGCGACAACGATGGCGGCGTTTTCCAGCGCCTGGCGCGTCACGATGGTGCGTGGGCGCAGCTGGCTCTTGATAAGTTGCATCACGGCGGCACCGGACTGCACGGCGAAATGGTCACGCGCCAAATCAGGTGCGGGTGCTCCCGCCGAGCCAGGGAGTGCGAGTCCGATTGCCTCGGAGACGCAGGCCATGGTGTTGGCGGTGAATTGCCCGCCGCAGGAGCCGGCACTGGGGCACGCGACGCATTCGAGATCATGCAAATCTTTATCGCTCATCTTGCCGGCAGCATGGCTGCCCACGGCTTCGAACACATCCTGCACCGTCACGTCCTTGCCTTTGTAATGGCCAGGCAAGATGGATCCGCCATACATGAAGACGCTCGGCACATTGAGGCGCAACATCGCCATCATCATGCCGGGCAGGCTCTTGTCGCAACCGGCGAGTCCGACCAACGCGTCGTAGCAATGGCCGCGCATGGTGAGTTCGATGGAGTCGGCAATCAGGTCGCGGCTGACCAGCGAAGATTTCATGCCCTGGTGGCCCATGGCGATGCCATCGGTCACGGTAATGGTGGTAAATTCGCGTGGCGTGCCGCCCGCTTCGCTCACGCCCTTTTTTGCGGCCTGCGCCTGACGGCTAAGGGCGATATTGCAGGGGGCGGCCTCGTTCCAGCAGGTGGCGACGCCGACGAAGGGCTTGGCGATATCGGCTTCCGTCATGCCCATAGCGTAATAATAGGAACGGTGCGGCGCCCGCTCCGGCCCCACCGTGACATGGCGGCTCGGAAGCTTGGATTTATCCCAGGTGGTGGAAACGCCGTCTTTTGCCATGATGGAAGCCCTTACAAGTGTCTGTCGCGCCAATTTTGGTACGGAAGCCGCCCAACTTAACGATGCCGCCGCAGCGATGCAAGGCCAAGGCCTTGTGGCAAGATGCACGCACCGTTAGGATTCACAAGGATGACCGAAAACACACCATCTGACCCGCGTCGTTTTCTGACTTCAGATGCCGGACGGAGGGCTCTTAAGCTTTACGGCCTGGCGCTCGGGCTGGCTTTGCTGGGCGGCCTCGTTTATGGCGGGCTGGTTGATCGCGCTATCGTGATTTGTCGGGGCGAGTCCTGCATGATGGCTGCCGTCGCGCAGGTGCTATTCATCCTGCAATGGCCAGGCGCGCTGCTTTATCGGCTGACCCCGCATCTCTACTGGGATATTGAAAACATCCCCGGTTTTCATCTCTTGCACCTGCCGTTGTGCTTCGTGCTGGTCAATTACGTAGGCAAGGGCTGCGCCTGGCTTGCCAAAAAAAGGTCGCTGCTGTCGGATTCCGCGCCCTAAGCGCTGTCTTGCGGCGTCTTTTCGCAGCCAATATGAATTGACGCTGCAAAAGCGAACCGATACAGTGCCCTCCCCAAAAAAGACAGGAAGTGTCCCATGTCGACTTCTACCCCCATGACGGGTGCGCAAATTGTCATGAAAGCCCTGAAAGATCAGGGCGTTGACGTGATATTCGGCTACCCCGGTGGGGCCGTGCTGCCGATTTATGACGCGCTCTTTCAAGAACCCGGCATTAAGCATGTTCTGGTGCGCCACGAACAGGCGGCGGCACATGCTGCGGAGGGCTATGCCCGCTCGACCGGCAAGGTCGGCGTTGTGCTCGTCACCTCAGGCCCTGGTGCAACCAATACCGTTACCGGTCTTGCTGATGCTTTGATGGATAGTATACCGATTGTTTGCCTGACCGGCCAGGTGCCTTCGCACCTTATCGGCACCGACGCCTTCCAGGAATGCGACACGGTTGGCATCACCCGCCCTTGCACCAAGCACAATTATCTCGTACGCGACGTAAACAAGCTTGCACCTGCGCTGCATGAGGCCTTTGCCATTGCGCGCGGCGGGCGTCCCGGCCCGGTACTGATTGATATTCCCAAAGACGTGCAGTTCGCCACCGGCACCTATCAGGGGCCGGAGATGGTACGCCAAGCCCATTACCAACCGCGCCGTGTGCCGAAGACCGAGGCGGTCGAGGCGGCGGTCGCGCTGATGGCCAAAGCTGAGCGGCCCGTGTTCTATACCGGCGGCGGCGTCATCAATGCGGGCACCAAAGCGGCTGCCTTGCTGACCGAACTGGTGCGGCTTACCGGCTTCCCCTGCACCAGCACCCTGATGGGGCTGGGCGGCTACCCGATGACCGACCCGCAGTTTCTCGGTATGCTGGGGATGCACGGCACCTATGAAGCCAATCTTGCCATGCATGGCTGCGACGTCATGATCAATATCGGCGCGCGCTTTGATGACCGCGTGACTGGGAAAATTGCGGCCTTCTCGCCGAACTCCAAGAAAATTCATGTCGATATTGACCCCAGCTCGATTAACAAAAACGTGCTGGTCGATATTCCAGTCATCGGCGATGCCGAAGAGACGCTGGCGCTGATGCTGAAAATCTGGCGCGCTAAAAAGTTTCAGCCACAACCGGCGCTCAAGCAATGGTGGGCGCAGATTGATACCTGGCGCAAGCGCGAGAGTCTGAAATACAAAACAAGCCAGGACATCATCAAGCCGCAATACGCGCTCGAGCGTTTGCAGGCGCTGACGGCGAGCCATAAGCACACCATCATCACCACCGAAGTGGGTCAGCACCAGATGTGGGCGGCGCAATATCTGCGCTTCGACGGCCCCCATCGCTGGTTGACCTCAGGTGGTTTGGGCACGATGGGCTATGGCTTCCCTGCCGCCATTGGTGCGCAAATGGCCAACCCCGACGCGCTGGTCATTGATGTCGCGGGCGAAGCCTCCATCCAGATGAATATCCAGGAACTTGGCACGGCGATGCAATATCGCCTGCCAGTCAAGATTTTCATCATCAACAACCAGTGGATGGGTATGGTGCGCCAGTGGCAGGAGCTGATTCACGGCGCGCGCTATTCACAGAGCTACTCGGAGTCCCTGCCCGATTTCGTCAAGCTGGCTGAAGCCTATGGCGCGGTTGGGTTGCGCGCCACCAAGCCCGGCGAAGTGGACGGCGTTATACAGTCCATGCTGGCGGTCAAGGACAGGCCCTGTATCGTCGATGTCATGGTTGACCCGACGGAAAACTGCTTCCCGATGATTCCAGGCGGCAAAGGTCATAACGAAATGATCTTGCCCGGCGATGTTGCCAAGCCTTCCGAAGCGACGCCGGAAGAGGGATTGGTGCTGGTGTGACCGAACTCTTCGCGAAAATCGCGCCGGAGGCCTTGGCCGAAATCGTGCGTGAAACCGGTTTCCGTGCCAATGCTGAGCATCCGGCAGATGGCGACCCCTGCGTTGCCTTCGGCTCGAATGGTTATGAGTGTTACGCCTATTTCTACAGCCCGCTCGCCGATGCGCCAGGACAGTATGAGCGTGTGTTGCTCTCCTTCGGGATTAAGATGGAGAAGGGTGTGTCCTTTGAGGTGGCGAACGAGTGGAACCGCACCAAGGTTTTCGGGCGCGCCTTCATAAGCAAGACCGGCGGCATTCGCCTGGAGCATATTTTCTTGCTGCGCGGGGGCGTCAGCCGCGCGAGTATCGCCGCCTACTTCAAATCGTGGGATTCTGTGCTCGGCAGCTTCCTGCATTTTCTTGACGGTGCGACACATGATACGGCTGGGGCTGAAACCCGGTCGGCAGGCGGCACCGACGTGGTCTATGACCGCAGCAAGCTGAATTAAATTGGGCGGCACACGCCGAGATGAGGCAAAGATGACGACACAGAAGATTGAGCGCCATTGTCTGGCGGTGTTGGTGGATGATGAGCCGGGCGTTCTGGCCCGCGTCGTCGGGTTGTTTTCCGGCCGCGGCTATAATATCGAGAGCCTGACGGTCGCTGAGGTTGATAAAGCCGCAGCGCAGTCGCGCATCACAATTGCTACGTCCGGCACACCAGATGTTATCGCGCAAATCTGTGCTCAACTCGGGCGTTTGGTGCCGGTGCGCTATGTCGAAGACCTCACCACCAACTGCGAGCATGTTGAGCGTGAGTTAGCGCTCATCAAAGTCGTCAATAAGGAGATGGAACGTATCGAGTCCATGCGCCTCGCCGAAGTCTTCCGCGCCCGCGTCATCGATGCGACGACTGAGTCTTTTGTGCTGGAAATCACTGGCAATAGCAGCAAAATCGATAGCTTCATCGCGTTGTTGCAACCCATTGGCCTCGTCGAAATTGTCCGCACGGGCGTAGCAGCGATGAGCCGCGGTGCCGATTACCTGAAACAGATATAATTTTCCCCCCATTCGCAAACCCAGATTCGCAACCAAGGAGAAAAGTAATGGAAGTTTTTTACGATAAGGATGCCGACCTCAACCTAATCAAGAACAAGAAGGTCTGCATTGTTGGTTATGGCAGCCAGGGGCATGCTCATGCGCAGAATCTGCGCGACAGTGGTGTGCGCGATGTCGTTATCGCCCTGCGCCCCGGTAGCACCAGCGCCATCAAGGCCGAGAGCCTGCAGTTCAAGGTGGTGACTCCTGCCGAAGGAGCCGCGACCGCCGATGTGGTGATGATTTTGACGCCAGACGAGCAGCAGGCTGCACTGTATAAAGCGGAGCTTGCCGACAAGTTGCGCCCCGGCGCGGCGCTAGCCTTCGCGCATGGCTTGAATATTCATTTCAATCTCATTGAGCCGCGTCAGGACCTCGATGTGTTCATGGTCGCGCCAAAAGGCCCCGGCCATACTGTGCGCGGCGAATATCTCAAGGGCGGCGGCGTGCCCTGCCTGGTTGCAGTCAATCAGAACGCGACCGGCGAAGCCGAGAAAATTGCGCTCGCGTATGCGTCGGCGATTGGTGGCGGCAAGAGCGGTATCATCAAAACTAGCTTCCGCGAAGAATGCGAAACCGATTTGTTCGGCGAGCAGAGCGTGCTGTGCGGCGGTCTGACCGCCCTGGTCACCGCTGGCTTCGAAACGCTTACTGAAGCGGGCTATTCGCCGGAAATGGCCTATTTCGAATGCCTGCACGAAGTGAAGCTGATTGTCGATCTGATGTATGAGGGTGGCATTGCCAATATGCGCTACTCCATCTCCAACACGGCGGAATATGGCGACTACACGCGTGGCCCGCGCTTGGTGACGGAAGAAACCAAGAAAGAAATGAAGAAGATTCTGGCCGAAATTCAGTCCGGCCAGTTTGCCCGCGATTGGATGCTGGAATGCCAGGCTGGGCAGCCGAGCTTCAAGGCAATGCGCCGTCGCAATGCCGAGCACCCCATCGAGCAGACGGGTGCCAAGCTTCGCGCCATGATGCCGTGGATTGCTAAGAACAAGCTGGTCGATAAGGCCAAGAACTAAAAGCGGTTCACTATTAAGCCCCGGCCTGATAACGAGCCGGGGCTTTTTTACGCCCTAAGGGTCGATGCTATAAGGC
>JAGOHT010000150.1 GCA_017996055.1 Alphaproteobacteria bacterium | reverse complement strand
CGACGTCGCAAACACCGGTCGCGCTGACCTGGAAAGGCTCACATCTGCTGACATGCTGGTCGCCGGACGGAAAAATCGTCCTGACCGCGATGCAAGAAAATGCGCTGCATGGCTGGCGGCTCAGCGATATGAACGAGATGCGGATGCAGGGCTATGCCGGAAAAATCCGCACTATGGATTGGTCACCTAAAGGCCGCTATCTCGTGACTGCTGGTGCGGGGCAAGCGATTTGCTGGCCGTTTTTCGGTGGCGGCCCTTGGGGCAAGCAGCCGCTGGCGCTCGGAATTGACCGCGGCATTTTAGTGCGCTGCACCGCCGCGCATCCGCGCGATGAATTGGTCGCGATTGGCTATGAGGATGGGATGATTGAGCTGGCACCGCTTGATGAACGGCCAAGCATCATGATTCATCCACCGGTCGCGGAAAAAGACCACGCGGTGACGGGGCTGGCCTGGAACGGCACGGGCACCGCGCTCTTTGCCGCGACGCAAGACGGCTATGTCATGCTCTTCACGCTCGATAGCGTGGCAGCAGCGGTGAAGCAGTAGGCTTTTGATTATAACGACAAGCCGTATTCGTCATGCGAGAAAAACAGGGTGCGCGTGTTCAGCGGTGTAAGCACACAAACATCCCAAAGGAACGTGACGCCAAGCGTGACACACGACACCATATCCTCGAATTCTTCTCTGCCAAAAACTTGCCCTTGCTGATCCACAAGCAGGGCATCACAACTGTAGGGCGCGCGTAACCGGTAGAAGATATGCTGTCGTTCGGATGATGGCCACCCGCCCCAATCTGTTATCCAGATAAGCGTTTTATTGTTGGCTCTGAATGGTTCTGTCAGTTCTTTCACGAGCGCGATACGCTTTCCGGCGTCCGTAGGAATCTCGAACTGCTTTTTCGTGGCATTGGATAAAGCAGGCGTATCGTACGAGCTCAACAGAATCTGGTTGTTGAGACACCATTTCTTGCAGTCAGCTTTGGGCAGGAACTGTATGGCACTATCGGCTAATTCAGCCGCACCGGCTGATAGGGACTGTCGAGCGAGAAGGCGGGAACCTGCACGTCAAATTTTTCGCCGCGTTCATTTTCCATCTGATATTTGCCGGTCATAATGCCGGAAGGCGTGCTGAGTGGCGTGCCGCTGGTATATTCAAACGTATCGCCGGGTTCGAGCGTCGGCTGTTCACCGACCACGCCAGGGCCGCGCACTTCATGCACTTCGCCCTTGGCGTCTGTTATACGCCAATAGCGGCTGACCAGCTGCACGGTTTCGCGCCCTAGATTTTCGATGCGGATATGGTAAGCCCAGACAAAATGGCTATCGGTAGGGGCTGATTGATCCTCCAGATAAGCCGTCTTGACGGTAATTTTAATCTCGCGGGT
The DNA here is from genome assembly GCA_017996055.1 of Alphaproteobacteria bacterium. Lineage (GTDB taxonomy): Bacteria > Pseudomonadota > Alphaproteobacteria > UBA9219 > RFNS01 > JAGOHT01. The sequence continues at coordinate 4,038 of JAGOHT010000150.1, read as the reverse complement.
CGTCGAGCTATACATGCAGCATCCTTTCGCTTCTACGACTATAGCCTGGTAGCGCGAAAAATTGCATCAACCTTTCACCACCAGCGAGTCAGCCCTGCGCAGCTCCGGAATGCGCCAGGCACACAGCCCAGCGGTCGTCACGGCGAGAATGCCACCCAGAATCGTGGCGGGGATGACGCCAAACCAGCTGGCGGTGACGCCTGATTCAAACTCGCCCAGCTCGTTCGATGTGGTGATGAACAGCATATTCACCGCACCAACCCGCCCGCGCAAATGGTCGGGTGTCGCCATCTGCACCAGATGGGAGCGGATATAGACGCTGATCATGTCGGCAGCACCGAGCGCGATAAGCAGGCCAAGTGAGAGGAAGAAGTTTTGCGAAAGACCGAAGAGTGCGGTAAGCGTGCCATAGGTGATAACAGCAATAAGCAGCTTACGCCCAGCTTTGTGACGCAGCGGGTAATGCGCCAACGCAATCGCCATGATGGCTGCGCCAGCGGCGGGGGCGGCGCGCAGAATGCCGAGACCAAGCGGTCCGACATGCAGAATATCCTTGGCATAAATCGGTAGTAACGCCACGACGCCGCCGAACAATACGGCGAAGAGGTCGAGGCTGATGGCGCCAAGCACAATCGGGTGCGCGCGGATGAAGCGGATACCGGCGCTCAGACTTTCCCAGCTCACCGGTTCCCTGACGCCTTTGCTGCGGGTGCGGATACAGAAGTTGGCGATGGTCGCGACGGCCAACAGGGCAGATGCCGTGCCATAGACCGCCGCACTACCGAATATATAGAGCGCGCCGCCCAGTGCTGGCCCGCCGATGGTGGCAATCTGGAAGGCCATAGCACTTAAGGCCACGGCATTGCTGAAAGCTTCCGTTGGTACCAGGTTGGGCAACAGCGCTTTGGCGGCGGGTGCTCCGGTGATGCGCGCGACGCCGAGTATGACGGCGAGGCTGTAAATCGGCCAGAGCGCATGATTGCCGCCCCAGCTGAGCAGGAACAAGCCACCGGAACAGACGGTAATCATCAGATAAGTCAGCGCATTGAGCCTCGCGCGGTCAATCTGGTCAGCAAGCTGCCCAGCATGGAGCGCCAGTAGCAGCGCGGGGAGAAACTGGCTCAACCCGACCATGCCGAGCGCAAACGGGTCTTGCGTTAAATCATAAACCTGCCAGCCGATGGCAACCGAGAGCATCTGCACGCCCGCCGTACCGCAGAAGCGCCCAAACGCCAGCAGATTAAAATCACGGTAGCGGAGGGCCGGGTGGCGAACGGAATGCGAATCTGCAGTTGCTGACATCTCCGATGCTTAGCGCATATTTATGCTTGACCCAAGTGGACTCAATTATAAATTTAAAAAGACCTGCCGCCGCAGGGACGGCAGGTCTGGTGAGGTATTTAGGCTGATAGCCGTACCGCTTTCACCCGCGCCATCTTGCGGCTTGGCCGACTGGGTTCGATCATCGTAATCATGCAACCGCCACCGCCACCACCATCACAACCTCCACCTCCACCTCCACCACCATCATAGCCACCACCGCCGCTGCTATAGCCTCCGCCATCATAGCCAGAGCTATGACCCCCGCCGCCTGAACTGCCTCCGCCATGGTGTCCGCTGTCAATCGTGGGAACGCTGATAGAACCTGCATCGAGTGATGGCAGTTGCAACGAGCCTGTGAGTGAGGGGGCGTGGAATGAAGGTGTAGCGAAATGTGGTGCAGTTGGGGCCGCACTGTGTGGGCCGGAAGCCGCAGAAGCAGCACCATCTGGCGCGGGGATGCTACCTGTTGCTGGGGCGTGGGGTGATGCTGTCGCGTCCGAACTTGGTGGACAATAGCTGTGAACAGCGGTTGAATTTGCGCTCGCTGCATTGAACCACATTTGCTGCATGAGCATGTTATTCATGATCAAATACGTGTCGTCGCTGCTAGATGTCGTGCTGCTCTGGTCGCTCTTTCTGCGATATGTTTCAGGAAAATCCCTTAAAGTCTGGCGCGCGTTGCGCGCCTGCCCGAGATAACCCTCAGCGGCTGCATTAAATGCACCAAATTGTGTCTCCATGACCTCCAGGTCAAAGTCGATGGACTTAGTGGGGGCTCGTCGTGCGACTTCTTTGAGCTTCTTGATGGGCTCTCCTGCTTTTCCCGCCGCCGCTTCCGCCTGCACACGAAGCTGCTCTAAATTGTCGTAGATTACATGCAGATTGCGGTGCTTTAAGGCCTCGAGCATCAGAGGCTCAGCCTGCGCTTGCGGCAGCGCTTTGCCTAAGAATTTGGCAGATTCTTCTGCTTGCAGTAAGCCGGCAAAAGTAGACGTCAACGTGGCGTGTATTTTTCCTTCACCCATAAATGTGCTATCAAGCTGGTTAATTGCAGTCTGAACTTTCTGGAGGCGTGTCCGCTCTAAGAGTTGGGCATCACGCAGGGCAGTTGCTTCAGCGGCAATCTTGGCCAAGGCTTTGGCCTCTGCTTCTTGCTGTTCTATATCTTCGTTGCCCTTATCAATCGATTTGCCACCACGCTTTTTAAAGTCTTTGATGGCATTGCGTCCGTGCCGCCATTCTTCGTTAAATACCCATTTTGCCAAACTAAAGCTGGTATAGATTGGTGCGTTGCTGTCACTGATAGCCACGTCAAATTTCTCTTTGTGTCGAGACAAAAGCGCCTGTCGCTCTTCCTGGGTTTTCAGTTTACGGGTCAGAGGGGCGATATTTTGGCTGACTGCAGCCAGCGTTTGCGCCTGTGTGGCGATCTGTTGGTCAAGAGCAGTGATTTGCCTTCCGAGCGCATCGGTCATTCCGTGCTGGCTTACGAGTTTCGTTTGCTCAACCCGGTTGCGGGTATCATCAGCGCGCAGCGACTGCACCAGATGGACATAATCGCGACCAAACCCTGCACCTTGCAGACGTGAGGCGGCAGTCATCAGCGGTAGCGGAAAAGAATCAACTGTCGGAAACTGCCCAGCCACAGCTCTTTCCAATGACTCAGAAGAAGACTCGAATTCCCGGATGGTTTCCTTTTGCTCCCGTTTAACCGACTCGATGATGATGTCTTGGCGGGCTTGCTGGGTGGTGAACGCGTTGTAGACATCTTTTGCTGACGGCATGTGAACCTCCACAGTGTTACAATAAGTAACAAAATAAGTTACAAGAATTGTTTCCGTCAACACAAAAATGACATATTTAAACATATTATATTACATAATGTAATATTATCTTGATTTAACACGGTGCGGCCTAGCGTGGAGAGCGCGCGTTTTAATCTTCTAACCTGCTGACAAATCAGGTTATTGAAAGGGGAGAACAGCATCACTGGACAGTCTTGGAGTACCCATGATCACTGGGCGTCAAATTCGCGCCGCGCGCGCGCTGCTAGACTGGGATAGCGCTGAATTAGCCTTCAAAACCGGTTTGACACGGCAGACAATAAGTCGAATTGAGGCAGATATCGTTCAGCCGCAAGAGGGTACGCTGTCACGTATCTTGATGGCCTTTAGCGAAAGCGGCCTGGAATTTACGGATAATTCTGGTGTTCGGCTCAAGCCACAGAGTGTTGAGGTGCTTTCCGACACCGGGGGCTTCGCTAGTTTTTACGATTATGTCTACGAGGAGATAAAGCATCACGGCGGCACGGTGTGTGTCAGTGGTGTAGATGAAAAACTTTTTGCTAAATACCGCCTAAACCCCGAGATGCACCGCGAGCGGATGCGAGCACTGTGCCAAGAGCGAAGCGATATCCAGATGCGCATTTTGGTAGAGGAGGGCGATTTGAATTTCGTCGCTTCAAGCTATGCCACCTATCGCTGGCAGCCACGGAAGCATTTTTCCAAGGCGGCTTTCTATGTCTTTGGGAGTTCGTTGGCACTAATCTCATTTGATAACCAACCCCCGCCGCTCATTATCCTAATCAAATCTGCGGCTTTTGCCGATGCTTATCGCAATGCTTTTGATATCGCTTGGAACAATGCCATCATTCCGCCTGGCGTTGAGACAGATGGACAGGGCAGGGGGGCAAAATAGATTTTCTTGCTGATACGC
>JAGOHT010000149.1 GCA_017996055.1 Alphaproteobacteria bacterium | reverse complement strand
CCCACAGCCTGTCTACCTGACTGGTGAAGCCTTGCGTAGCGCACTGCGGGAGATTGGAGCACCGCTTGGGGCGCTCAGCCCCCGCGCCGGTCAAATTTATGATGCGACCGTGCCCGGCCAAGAGCTGCGCCCAGGCCAAGAAAGCATTCTCTTCAACCTCATCGTTCACCGCACCCCTGGAAGCCAGTCCCCGCAACAGCAGCCGATGGCGCCCAGCCCGCAACTGCTGGCTCTGGAACGATTGGCGCTCGGCGATCCGGGGCTCAAGCGCCACGCGTTATTCTGGCAAGCTCTCAACGAGGCGAAATCTGGCCGTGCCATTGGCCGCCGCCAGCAAATGCTGCTCGATATGGCTTGGGGACGTTTGGGAAATAAAGCACGGCGCGAACCGCGCTTGACGCCGCGCCCCAACCGCGCCAGCCATCCCCGTCTCCCAAACTATCAGCAGGCGGCGCGGCAAGCGGCGCAACCCGCGCCCACCTATGCGGCGTGGGTCGAGCTGCAGAGCAGCCCCGCGCTCGGCAATGTCAATCTGCATGAATTGCGCCAGAGATTGGGCAATAATCAGCCCCGCCGCGCCAATCCTACCCCGAAGCGCGATGATAACAGCCTGTTGCGCCATATGCGCCCTAGTAATAGCGATACGGATAGCGGCGACGAAAGTTAAGGCTTAAACGCAATACATCCTGTATTTACAGCGCAGGCGCGCGCTGATAGCTTGCGCCGCGCGCCGAAGTGGCGCTTCGGTCTGCATGACCGGCACTTTGCAAGACGGGCATAAAGTCAACAAGACAAAGCCAACGCCACAAAACCGAGCGGGACGACGATGAAACTAATATCCGGCAACAGCAACCAACCCCTCGCCACGGCAATTGCCAAATATCTCGGCGTCCAGCTTTGTCAGGCCACGGTGCGCCGCTTTGCCGATATGGAAGTCTTTGTCGAACTCATGGAAAATATTCGCGGCGAGGATGTCTTCGTCGTGCAGCCGACTTCGTATCCGGCGAATGATAATTTGATGGAATTGCTCATCACAGTCGATGCGCTGCGTCGCTCTTCCGCACGTCGCATCACTGCCGTGGTGCCCTATTACGGCTATGCACGGCAAGACCGTAAGACGGGTCCGCGCACGCCGATTACCGCCAAGCTCGTTGCCAATCTGCTCACTACCGCTGGGGTTGACCGTGTCTTGACGCTCGACCTCCACGCCGGACAGATCCAGGGTTTCTTCGATATTCCCGTCGATAATCTTTTTGTCGCGCCGGTCTTCTCTCAGCACATCAAAGATACGATGTCGGTACATGGCCGCCTGCCGGAGGGGCTGACCATTGTCTCTCCCGATGTCGGTGGCGTGGTGCGCGCGCGACATCTCGCCAAGAGACTCAATGCCGATTTGGCGATTATCGACAAGCGCCGCGAACGCGCCGGTGACTCTGAAGTGATGAACATTATCGGTACGGTCGATGGCCGCGACTGCATTATGCTGGATGATATCGTCGATAGCGCTGGCACCTTGTGCAACGCCGCCGTTGCGCTCAAGCAGGCTGGCGCTAAGACGGTGGCTGCATATGTCACGCACGGCGTCCTCTCCGGTGGTGCAGTCGCCCGTATCGACAATTCGCCCCTCACCCGCCTGGTCACAACCGACTCCATCGCGGCAACCCCCGAAGTGCTGGGCGCTAAGCGTGTCGAGCAAATCTCGGTCGCGCCTCTGCTGGCCGAAGCCGTTATCCGGATTTCACAGGAACGCTCGGTTTCCAGCCTGTTTAATTAACTTTCCTTGGTTAATGCCAAATGGACTTGCCTTAGGCAAGGTTTTGGCGCAAAAAGCCCCCTGCCTGCGCCGTGTTGGTGTTGGGGTTTATCATCGCTGCGGCATCCCTGGAGGCCGCAGTCGTCGGGGGCGTTGCACTACGCGCAGCACCCCATTTGCAAGGGAGCATAGCATGGCTGAAACTGCCATTATTTCCGCTGAAATTCGTGACATCGCCGGTAAGGGCGCTGCCCGTGCCGAGCGGCGCGCTGACCGCGTACCCGCTGTCATTTATGGCGATAAGCAACCGCCGGTGCTGATTGCGATTGAAAACAAAATCGCCCTGCGCGAGGTTAATCGCCGCGGCTTTTTCACCCACCTTTACGATATCGACATCAAGGGCAAGAAGCATCGCGTGCTCGCTCGTGACGTGCAGTTCGACCCTGTCACAGATCGGCCCTTGCATATCGATTTCCTGCGCGTTGCCGCCCATACCCGTGTCCGCGTTGCTGTGCCGCTGCAATTTATCAATCAGGATAAGTCGCCCGGTCTGAAGCGTGGCGGGATGCTCAACATCGTTGCCCACGAACTCGAACTGCTCGTCAGCCCGGAAGCGATTCCGGAAAGCGTCGAAGTTGATGTGACCGGCCAGGAAATGAATAGCAGCATTCATCTTGCTGCCGTCAAAATGCCGAAGGGCGCGAAGGCCGTCATTACCGATGGCGAAACCACCATCGCCACCATCGTACCGCCCGCAGCGGCGAAGGCGGAAGAAACGGCTGCAGCGCCTGTTGCAGCTGCAGCCGCGGCTGCACCGGCAGCCGCCGGTAAGGCTGCTCCTGCAGCTGCAGCCGGCAAGGCCGCAGCGCCAGCAGCAGGCAAGGCCGCTGCGCCTGCCGCCAAGGCCCCTGCCAAGAAGTAAGTCTTCTCCCTGCGGCATCGTCCAATCTAGACGATGCCGCAGGCACTTCCCCTTTACCTACCATCGAGTTCGATATGCCGGAATTCCTGTTGCTCCTGTGGCTGGGCAAACCGCTCTGGATCTGGCTTGCCTTTCTCTTGATTGTTGTCCTCCTGCTGGCACTTGACCTAGGCGTTCTGCACAAGAACGCCCATGAGGTGAATGTCAAAGAAAGCATGCGAACCTGCGCTTTCTACACAACGCTCGGGCTCCTTTTCACCATTGCCATCTATTATGTCTATGCCAGTCAACCGGCGGAAGGCATGACCGACAAGACTCTACAGCTAGAAGATGACGGCAAGCGCGGGCTGCAAGCGGCGCAACTTTATCTCACCGGCTATCTCGTCGAGCTCTCGCTCTCGATGGATAATGTTTTTGTCATTGCATTGATTTTCAATTTTTTCCGCATCCCGCAACGCTATCAGCACCGCATTCTTTTCTGGGGGGTACTCGGCGTTATTGTCTTCCGTGCCTTGCTCATCGGCGTCGGCGCGGTGCTCATCGCCAAATTCCATTGGATTCTGCTGGTCTTCGGCCTGTTTTTGATTTTCGCCGGCGTCAAAATGCTGAAAGCGGGTGATGGTCATGACAGTGACCTCAATGATAACCCGCTGCTGCGCTTTATTCGCAACCATTTTCCGGTCACGCATGATTTGCATGGCGAGCGCTTTTTCGTGCGGCAACGCGACCCCAAGACTAACCGACAAATCACTTATATTACACCAGCCTTCGTCACCTTGATGATGGTCGAAGTCGCCGACCTGGTTTTCGCGGTTGATAGCGTACCAGCGATTTTCGCCATCACGCCCGACCCCTACATTGTCTACACCAGCAATATCTTTGCCATTCTCGGTCTGCGCGCGCTTTATTTTACGCTCGCGGCAATGGTCAGCCGTTTTGCCTATTTGAAATATGCCCTCGCGCTCATCTTAATTTTCATCGGGTGCAAAATTCTCCTCGCCGAAGGACTCGACATCAAACTACCGGATTGGGCAAGCCTGGCCGCCACGGTGGGGCTGCTCGCAGGTGGTGTTGCTTATTCACTCTATCGCACACGACCAGCCGCAACCGAAAGGCGAACGGAATGAAGCTGCTGGTCGGTTTGGGCAACCCAGGAGCCGAATATGCTGCCACGCGTCACAATATCGGTTTTATGGCGCTCGACCGGGTGCAGGTCGCTTTGGATGCAGACAAATGGGAGAAGAAATTCAGTGGCTTCGCCACCACGGCAACAGTGGCAGGGGAAAAACTGTTGTTGCTCAAACCGCAAACCTTTATGAATCTGTCTGGTCAGTCCGTGCAGGCTGCTGCCACCTTTCACAAAATTGCGCCTGCCGATATTTTTGTTTTCCATGACGAGTTGGAGCTCGGCGCCGGTCGCGTGCGCGTCAAGCAAGGCGGCGGCAGCGCCGGTCACAACGGGCTGAAATCGATTGATAGCCATCTCGGCGCGGATTATTGGCGCGTACGCCTTGGTATCGGGCGACCGCCCGCCAATCGTGAAAGCGTGCATGATTATGTGCTGCATCCTTTCGCGAAAGAAGACAGCGTCTGGTTGAAGACGTTGCTTGATGCGCTGGCAAGCTCTCTTGGATTGCTCTTGATCGGCCAGCAAAGCCAATTCATGAACAAGATTACGCTGGCGGTGCAGCCGGTGCTGCCCGCCGGTTCCGATAACCAAGAGGATATTTAAAGATGGGTTTTAATTGCGGCATTGTCGGTCTTCCCAACGTCGGTAAATCGACGCTCTTCAACGCGCTGACGGCGACGGCAGCGGCGCAGGCGGCGAATTATCCGTTCTGCACCATCGAGCCAAATGTCGGGCGCGTCGCGGTGCCGGATGAGCGGCTGACGGCGCTGGCGGCGATTGCCAAATCGCAGAAAATTCTCCCAACGCAGCTGGAGTTCGTTGATATCGCCGGTCTGGTGCGGGGCGCGAGCAAGGGCGAAGGGCTCGGCAATCAGTTCCTCGCCAATATCCGCGAGACTGACGCCATTATCCATGTGCTGCGCTGCTTCACCGATGGCGACGTCACGCATGTCGAAGGGTCGGTTGACCCGATCCGCGATGCCGAGACGGTCGAAACCGAGCTAATGCTTGCTGATATGGAAAGCCTGGAAAAGCGCGTATCAGCGGCACAGAAAAAAGCCAAGGGCGGCGACGCCGAAAGCAAGGCGCTGCTCACGGTGATGGAACCGGCGCTCGTCGCGCTACAGGCGGGAAAGCCTGCGCGCACTGTCGTGGCCAGCTTGCCGCCGGAAGCGCGCCCGCTCTTCAAGCAGCTGCAGCTGATGACTGGCAAGCCAGTTCTCTATGTTGCGAATGTCGCGGAAGGCGATGCCGCCACCGGCAATGACCTTTCCGCCAAAGTCGCCGCCAAAGCCGCTGCGGAAGGCACGGTCGCGGTGATTGTCACCGCCGCTATTGAAGCCGAAGTGGCGGTGCTACCCAGCGCCGCCGACCAGAAGGAATTCCTCGATACGCTTGGCCTGGCCGAACCTGGCCTCAACCGCGTTATTCGCGCGGGGTACAGCCTGCTTGACCTCATCACCTTCTTCACCGTCGGGCCCAAGGAGGCTCGCGCCTGGACCGTGCGGCGCGGCGCGGCGGCACCGGAGGCAGCAGGCGTCATTCACACCGATTTCCAACGCGGCTTCATTCGCGCCGAGACCATCGACTATGCTAGCTACGTGCAGTTCAACGGCGAACAGGGCGCAAAGGA
>JAGOHT010000148.1 GCA_017996055.1 Alphaproteobacteria bacterium | reverse complement strand
CCAGGCTCAAGCACAAACCGGCATCAGCGAAAGCGAACTCACCGCACAAATCGGCGTGTGGCTGAGCGGCTGGCTCCAGCGCAAGTTGATAGCCGTGTCATGAGATGCATGATTGTCATTCCAGCCAAGCGCCAAAAGCGCGCGTGCCGGAATCCCATTTTTATCTGTCCAACAAATCAAAATGGGATTCCCGCATACGCGGGAATGATACACGTTTGATTGAGACGAATTCTAGTCTCGCACAATCGGGTGAACCTTGCGCCGCCCACTCTCTTTAGCGAAGCGCTTGGTCAGCGCCGTGGCGACATGTGGACTGACAAAATGGCTGACATCGCCGCCCAAACGCGCGATTTCCTTGACGAAGCGCGATGAGATAAACTGGTAGCGATCGCCTGACATCAAGAACACCGTCTCAATCTCTTCATTGAGGTAGGAGTTCATGCCCGCCATTTGGAACTCATATTCAAAGTCAGAAACCGCGCGCAATCCACGCACGATAACGCGGGCTTGTTGCCCGACAACAAAATCCATAAGCAGATTATCAAACGGCATGACAATGAGGTTCAGCCCAGCTTCCCGCAGCCCCGCCACCTCATGCTCAACCATCTTGACGCGCGCGCGCGTGTCGAACAGCGGGTCTTTGCCCGCATTCTTCGCCACGCCGACGATGAGCTGGTCAACTAGCCGCGCGCCTCGACGGATGATATCGACATGACCACCGGTAATGGGGTCAAAGGTGCCCGGATAAATCCCGACGCGCTCGGTCGCACTCATTCTTTTGCCAGCCACGTTTGCTCCCAATCCGTCAATAAGGGGTGATAAACCCAGCAGGTTAGTTCTTGGCCGTTCTCATCGTTGGCCGAAATCTGCTCCCGCTTATAGAGGGTGCGCGTCTTGCCTTCAACCTCTTGTGGCGTTATCGCCTCGTAATCATCAAGAATGGCGAGGTCATCAAGAGTTAAATCCATCAAAACCCAGCCCTCGACCTTCTCCGCAGCATCCGACAGTATGTAGGGCCAGATACCGTCATGACACTTATAGCCATTGAGCGTTGCGGGCACGGCGGCGCAAAGCCGCCCCAGCAGTTCCTGCTGCTTTTCGTCCGCCATCAGCGTGCCATAAACGAACAGTGGCCCGGCGGGAGCGTTGCCAGCATAAGGCTTAGAGGGTTTGTCCGTCATCGCTTCCGGCTTCGCCCTCATCTTCCAGCGCGGCGACGGAGACGACCTGCTCGCCATCCGCGACGCGGAAGAGCGTGACGCCCTGGGTGCGGCGACCGGCGATACGGATATCATCGACCGGCATACGGATAATCTGCCCGCCATTGGTGACAAGCATCACATCCTGCCCCGCCTTGACCGGGAAAGCAGCGATGACCTCGCCGTTGCGGTCAGACATTTCCATATTCATGATGCCCTGCCCCCCGCGTCCGGTGATGCGGTATTCGTAGGACGAACTCCGCTTACCGAAGCCGCGCGCACTGGCGGTCAGAATAAACTCTTCCTGCGCCGCCAGTGCCGCAAAGCGCTCCGGCGTCAGCGTCGCCGCGGCGGCGCCCTCTTCATCGTCACTGCTCGTCGTGGCCTCCGGCTCATCCGCGCCACGACGCAAGGCCGCCGCCTGCTTGAGGTAACCCGCGCGCTCTTCCGCCGTCGATGCTACATCGCGCAGGATAGACATGGAGATGACGCTGTCGCCCTCGGCCAGCTTGATGCCACGCACGCCGACCGAATTGCGTCCGGCGAACACACGCACATCATCGACCGCAAAACGGATGCAACGCCCCTGCCGCGTGGAAAGGAGCAAATTATCCTGGGCGTCGCAGGTCTTGACGGCGATGAGACGATCGCCTTCCTCGTCCAGCTTCATGGCGATGAGACCAGAAGCGCGGATATTCGCGAAGTCCGACAGCTTGTTGCGCCGCACCGTGCCACGCGCCGTGGCGAACACGATATTGAGATTGCCCCAGGCCTCTTCATCCTCCGGCAGATGCAGGAAAGTGGTGATGGTCTCGCCCTGTTCCAGCGGCAGCAGATTGACTAGTGCCTTGCCGCGCGACTGTGGGTTGCCCAGCGGCAGCTTATAGACCTTCAGCTTATAAACCTTGCCGGTGCTGGAGAAGAACAGCATCGGCGTATGCGTCGAGGCGACGAAAATCTCGTTGACGAAATCTTCGTCCTTCGTGCTCATGCCGGTGCGACCCTTGCCGCCGCGCTTCTGCGCGCGATAGGTCGAGAGCGGCACGCGCTTGACATAACCAGTATGCGTGACCGTAACCACCATCTCTTCGCGCTGGATGAGGTCTTCAATATCGGCCTCAAATTCCTGCTCGACGATTTCGGTCTTGCGCGGGGTGGCGAACTGCTCGCGCACCGCCTGCAGCTCTTCCTTCATGATGCTCATGAGGCGTGGGCGCGAGGAAAGAATATCGAGATAATCCGTAATGCGGGCGACAACATCCTTCAGCTCACCGCCGATTTTGTCGCGTTCCAGCCCGGTCAGGCGGTGTAAACGCAAATCGAGAATAGCCTTGGCTTGGGCTTCCGAAAGCCGATAGGTGCCATCCGGCGGCAAACCGCCATCATCGACCAGTTCGACCAGCGGGCCGACATCCTGCGCCGGCCAGGCACGTGCCATCAATTCCGCCTTGGCGATTTGCGGGTCTGCCGCCTGACGGATAAGCGCGATAATCGCGTCGATATTCGCTACAGCGACGGCGAGGCCGACCAGGATATGGGCGCGGTCACGCGCCTGCGCGAGTTCAAACTCCGTGCGGCGAGTAATCACCTCTTCACGGAAGGCGATGAAAGCCCGCATCACATCGAGCAGATTCATCAGGATGGGGCGCCCCTGATGCAGCGCAAGCATATTGACGCCGAACGAGGTCTGCAGTGGCGTATGTTTGTAAAGCTGGTTGAGCACAATATCGGCCATCGCGTCGCGCTTCAGCTCGATCACCAAGCGCACGCCGTCGCGGTCGGATTCGTCACGCAGGTCAGAAATACCTTCGATGATTTTGTCCTGCACACATTCCGCGATGCGCTCAATCAGCCGCACCTTGTTGACCTGATAGGGAATCTCGGTCGCGACAATGGCTTGCCGGTCCTTGCGGATTTCCTCTACCTCGGTGCGGGCGCGGATGACTATGGAGCCACGACCGGTATGATAAGCGGCGCGCGCACCGGCGCGGCCAAGGATAAGACCGCCGGTCGGAAAGTCCGGCGCAGGCACGATGCCGATGAGTTCGTCAATTGTGATGTCCGGATTCTCGATGGTGGCAATACAGGCGTCGCAGACTTCGCCGAGATTATGCGTCGGGATATTCGTCGCCATACCGACCGCGATGCCACCCGCCCCATTGACCAGAAGATTGGGGAAACGCGCGGGCAGAACATCCGGCTCGTGCGTAGATTCATCATAGTTGGCGTGGAAGTTGACCGTGTTCTTGTCGATATCTTCCAGCAGGGACTCGGCGGATTTCGCGAGGCGCGCTTCGGTGTAACGCATCGCGGCGGGCGGGTCGCCATCCATCGAGCCGTAGTTACCTTGCCCGTCCACGAGCATCAGGCGCATCGAAAAATCCTGCGCCATACGTACCATGGCGTCATAAATCGCGCTGTCGCCGTGCGGGTGATATTTACCCATCACGTCACCGACGATACGCGCCGATTTTTTATAAGGCTTGCTGGCGTCGTAACCACCCTCTTTCATCGCATAGAGAATGCGACGATGCACGGGCTTCAAACCATCGCGCACATCGGGCAGCGCGCGCGACACAATCACGCTCATCGCGTAATCGAGATAAGAACGCTGCATCTCATCTTCGATGGTGATCAGCGAGATTCCAGAGGCGGGCGGAGCGGGCAAATTGTCAGCGGACACAGCTTTAAACCTTTGCAGAATCAGGGCGCAGAACAGACCGAAAAACTAGCATTTTCAGACCGTTGCGGCAAAGGAATTGTTTTGTAATTATTGTTATATTTCAATTATTTGCGATAGAAGAATCTAGGCGCAGCTGCCTAAAATACAACTCTTCAAAACGCTCTGCTGCATAGGCGAACTCTTCTTCAAAATAGCTGCCGCCATCATATTCAAGATTCCATGCTTTAAACACTTCAGGCCTTAGCCTCCGCCGCACGAACTCCAAGAAGCGTTCCCTATTTTCTGCTGGGAGGAAATCACCTGCCGAGTTGAGAGCTTCTTGCGTAAAGACACCAGTATAATTGCCGTTCAGCAAGAAACTGTTTTTCCAAGATACATTTGGATAAGAATTGCTGAGTTGGTTCACCTGCTTGACCTTGCCAGTTAGCAGCGGATGTGCGCCAAACAACCATACGATGAGTTGCTTTCTCCAATTTACGCACGGAATATTTAAAACAGAATTCAGCCATGAAAAAAGTTCATCAAGCGGCAAATATTTTAGACAGAAAAAGAGCGACGCAGAAAAATACTCTCCGCCAAACTCTTTACTAAATTGAATTTTCTCGTCTCGATGAAAAGATTGGTCAGCTGTTAGGACAGCATCCCCCCACAAATCGGGGCTCATAAGCACACGACCCAAGGAATTCACAGCATCACGCCTAAAGCCTATATAAGGCTCAACGAAACTGCTTTCCGGATATAAGGCCACGAAGGCACTTACCATCTCTCCAAACCTGTTATGTACATTTCCTGATTCAGGCCGGGAAGTGTATTCTGCAAGAGAGAAATGAAACCATTCAGACCATTCAGGCATCTTCCCGAAGCAGGAAAATCCACTCGTGATCTCATAGAGCATGTCACTAAACATCTCAGGCGCAATGTCGCCAAAAATCTTCGGTACATTGCCAAACATTTCTCTCTCTTGTCCCAAAAACCAAGCTTCACCCATTGGTTTGCTGGGACGCATGAAATGAGATCGAAGTGCTTTTACGGCTGACTGCTCACAGCCAATAGTGGGTGTCCAAACAAATGCGCTACTCGGCTTATTCCGCTTAGTCATTTGTACTGCGTGTTACCGCCCCTTACACTTCGGCAGGCAGGAGCGCAACGAGGCTTCGCAGTCTGATTTTGCACCATAGATGGTCGCGGCCATGCTGTCGGGGTCGCGGCGCGCGGAGCCGGCATCCATACAACGCGCCATCGCGCTATCGCAGGATTGCACACAGGCATCCAAGCCGCTCAGGCTCCCGCCACTGACCGGCACCGATGAGCCTGAGGTCGTGCCAGTATATGGCGCATTACAAGCCCCCAACCCCAGCAGCAGGCAAAGAGCAGGCAGAGCGGCGCGGGCGAAAGACATGGCAAAACCTCTGGAAACCGGATGATCGAGCGGGAAGTAGCACTATACCGCTATCAGCCCGCACAAGCAAAGCCGCCGCGCTGCGCGCCCAACAAAAAAGCCATTCCGTGCCGAAGCATGGAATGGCTTGATTGTTTCAGGAACCGTTCGGAGCTTAGACCTTGGCGGCGTCCATTTCGGAGTG
>JAGOHT010000018.1 GCA_017996055.1 Alphaproteobacteria bacterium | reverse complement strand
GACCACCATTGATGAAAAGCAATACAATGTCGGCCCCGTTACAGAAAGCCTTATGGCTGAATATGCCCGTTTTGTGCGCCTCTAGTGCACGCACCTAACCGCGGCGGATTAGCCCTGCATTGATGAGTGAGCTGCTATTGTCGTAGCGCTTGCTGCCAGGATACATGAAGGTGAATTGCGGATTGCGCTGCAGGCGTTTGTTATAACAAATATATTCGATACTCCCACCAAAGAACTGCCCGCTGCTGACGGCTGCAGCGACCTTAGCGGCAAAATCGTCGAGATATTTGAAGTGCAATAGCGCGCCTGTCGTTTTCGCCAGTTGCAGCGGGACCGTACGATGATTGGTAATCAGGCGAACACCATCGCCACCTTTGAAGAGCGGCGTTTTAAACATTTGTGGTGCCGCAGTCGGCAAATAGCGCGGGTTTAACCAGCCGTGCTTGACGCATGGCTTGGCGAGACGATAGGCCAGCTTGATGCCGGCGCGCGGCAACGCACCAATCCCATATTGTCTGGGAAAGAACAAACGTGTTCGCGGACCACCGAGCGGTTCAAGCGGCGGATAAGCCTTACTCCAGGGCGACACAATCCGAGGCACAAAACGATAATCGCCATCAAAATATGGGCATGATTTGATGAGATCTTCACCGGCGCGGTAGCCGATCTGTGACATTGGTTTATCGCTATACATATCGAGGAGCAGAACCTGCATCGCCTGCGCGCCCGCTTGCTCTAGCTTTGTACAAAAGTCAGGCAACCGCACAGTCTCGCAGTCGGGATAGGCCAGCAGCTCGTCCGAGTCTGCAATTAGACACCAATGCCCTTTCCCATATTTCTCCAGCAAGCGGTTAGTCCAGTCGATGCCAGAATGCGCAGCGGCAAAAGACTGTGTGGTGCGGAAAGCTTGTACATCACCTTGTGCCGCAAGAAGTTCAGCCGTTCCATCTGTCGATTTATTGTCGATGATGAAAAAGCGTCCGACACCAAGCCGACGGTAATAATCGAGAAAGGCTGGCAGTCGTAGCGCTTCATTATAGGCAACACAAAACAAACGTACTTCAGAGGATTCGCTCGCCGGAATAGACGGCAACCCCCCCTCATCAAAATTGACAGCCGATCCCATTTGGATGCCTTTAACTATGCATTTCGGTGCCGGAATATAGCAGCGAGGGTGCCGTCTGACCAGAGTTAGAGTGTTCCCTTTTTTACACTTCCCTATCACGGCATGGTTAATCGTCTGGCACGATTTCATGCAACCTGACATCCCAAAAATTAGCAGGAGAACGTAAGTGTATGGAGGCAACTACCGACTAAGGATTGAGGCTTTTTTGAATGGCGCGGTAACTCACCCACGCCAGCAACCCCACCAACCCGCCTAAGAGCAAGAGGAACATCGCCGAGCCGACATAGCCCTTCCCTGCCCCAAAATATTGTTCGCCAAGCTCGTCACTAAGCTGGCAAATCAGATAACGCCCACGATGCGCCGTGGCGCAATAAGCAGTATTACTCTCTGCCTGCAGAAAGGCATTGGCCTGGAAAAGCAATCCCAAGGCGCCAAAGCTGAAGGCCAAGGGCGTTAGGAATATTGCGAAAGGCATAGTGTGCATGAGAGGCTTCGGCGCCTCAGAAGGCGTTATCTCTCGCTGTACGGTTTCGGCCCACTGCTTCGCTTCCAGCAGGCTAAGCCCATGTACTTGGCGGATAATCTTAATCGCTTCAATCATGCGCCCCTGCTGCAGCGCAGCGATGGCTTCGGCGGGCAGGGGCGGTTTTGGTGGCACGTCCGACATGCTTAATCTCAAGGGTGATTGTATTTCCGCTTAGGATTAGCGTATTTTGTGCCGCATGAACAGTTTAGGGATTGATAAAGCGCCAGCCGAGACGCGCGTTGTCGTGGCCATGTCGGGCGGGGTTGATAGCTCCGTTACGGCGGCTTTGCTGAAAGAGCAAGGTTATGATGCGGTGGGCATCACGTTACAGCTCTATGACCATGGGGCCGCCGTGGCGCGCAAGGGTGCGTGCTGTGCCGGACAGGATATTTACGATGCACGGCGCGTCGCTGACAGCATCGGCATTCCACACTATGTGTTGGATTATGAGCAGCGCTTTCGCGCCGATGTGATGGATGATTTCGCCGAAAGCTATTTGCGTGGTGAGACCCCCATTCCCTGCGTGCGGTGTAATCAGAAGGTCAAATTCCGCGACCTGCTCAAAACCGCAAAAGAGCTGGGTGCTGATGCGCTGGCGACCGGCCACTATGTCCGCCGGACCGGCTACGTCACCGGCGCGGAGCTACATAGCGCCGCCGACCCAACGCGTGACCAGAGCTATTTTCTATTCACGACAACTCAAGAGCAACTGGATTTCCTGCGCTTCCCGCTCGGTGACCTGCCCAAGACTGCTACACGCCAAATGGCGGAACGTTATCAACTCCCCGTGGCGCAGAAGCCAGACAGCCAGGATATCTGCTTTGTACCGAATGGTGATTATGCCGCCGTTGTCGCCAAGCTACGACCCGGCGCACTAACCCCTGGCACCATTGTTGACCAGGCGGGAAATGTTCTGGGCACACATGATGGCATCATTAATTTTACCGTTGGGCAGCGGCGCGGTATAAATCTTGGGCAGCGGCAGGGCGATAATAACGAACCGCTCTATGTGTTGGCGCTCGACGCCGCATCCCAGCGCGTGATTGTCGGACCGAAAAGTGCGCTTGGTCAAACATCAGTGTACCTTCATGATATGAACTGGCTTGGCGGCGCTGTGCCAACTGATGGGCTGCGGGTGCAGGTCAAGCTACGCTCGGCGCAAACACCGCTTGCCGCTCATTATAAGGCTCTTGGCAACGATACTGGCACGATTGAACTTGATGAGCCTTGCTTGGGAGTCGCCCCGGGCCAAGCAGGAGTTATATATGATGGCAGCCGTGTGCTTGGTGGTGGCTGGATAAGGGCACAGCGCTAAACCTGTCGTTGCGAAACTGCCTGGATCAGTACATCTTCAACGATGCCCTTGCCCATAATTTCCTCGGTAGCTTTCGCTACTTTGCGTTTAATGAAGTCGATATCGACAATCACACCATGATGCATATTTCCTGTGTCAAGCTTGCCATAAAGTGCACGCATATAAGCATCAACTAAACGTGGCAACTGCTCACGCACCTTGTCGGAAGCGCTGGTGTCATCCACCTGCAGCGAGACAATCATGGTCATGATCTGCTGTGGGCCTTCGTCCGTAATGATCGGCAAGATTATCGGGCCAATACTGACATACACTTTTGAGCCGCCCAGACCACCAGACTCACTCGCTTTGGGTGCGCCTTCACCAGCTGGATGGGTAGCGGCTTTTTTACTACTTTCTGGCTTTTTGGCGTGCCCATCAGAAGGTGGAGGGCTTCCGTGTTCTTCGGCACAAGCTGGCGCAGCTGCCCACAATGTGGCTGCTAGCAGAAGCAAGGCAAAATGTTTAAACCCAGGCGACATGAAAGACTCTCACACAACAGAGCTTTCACCATAGAATTTTTACCTTAAAGAAAGCCTTAACAGCAGTCCCTACTAGGTTCGCACTAGCTTCGCGACCTTATCGAGCACTGCATTGACCAGGCCAGGCTCTTTACCAGCAAAAAATGCATGGGCGACATCGACATAATCGGAAATCAGGATAGGCCCTGGCGTGCGGTTCCCGGCCAAAAGCTCGGCCACACCAGCGCGTAGAATAGCCCGCAACACGACTTCAAGCCGTTCCAGTGGCCATTCGGGGTCAAGCGCTTGACGCAAAATATCGTCAATCGTAGTCTTGCGGTCGGTTACGGTTAGCACGATTTCTTTAAGCAATGCACCATGCGGCACCGCTGCTGTCTCACCCTCTTCAAGGTGCAAACCTTCACGGTTTTCCTGACCATATTCCATCTGATACAGCATCTGCACCGCGGCAAGGCGCGCCGTGCGCTTGGCGTCGCCCGCTGGCGCGCTGACTTTGGTTTTTTCAGTACTCATGAGCGCGCAACCCAGCGCCGCTTGGATGTCAGATGGAAGTGCTGCTTGATTTCAATCATCCGCAGGCAGGCTTCCGCCGCCGCTCCACCACGATTATGTTGATCGGGCCGTGCCCGTTCCAGCGCTTGTTCAAGGTTATTCACTGTCAAAATCCCATTCCCAATGGCAAGCACATAGCGCATCGCCAAATCCTGTAAGCCACGCGCGCTCTCATTGCCGACAATTTCATCGTGGCGCGTGTCGCCTCTTATCACACAACCGAGCGCGATATAGCCGTCGTAGCGCCGCCGCACCGGGTCATAGTCCAGTGCTTTGACCGCGCAAGTTATCGCTGCCGGAATTTCGAAGGCACCCGGCACAGCCAAACGGTCATAATTCGCGCCATTGGCATCGAGCACGTCCTTCGCCCCTGTGAACAGCTGGTCGGCAATATCGTCATAAAAACGCGCCTCGACCACCAGAATATGTGGCTTGGCTTCAAAGCCAAAAACCTTAGCAGCTGACTTGTGCTTTTCAATCATGACAATGCAACCGGTTCTTGCGCAACGAGGTGAAGGCCGTAACCATCGAGTCCGACGATGGTTTTAGGCGTGTTGGACAGCAGAATCATCGACTTGACCCCTAAATCAAGCAAAATCTGTGCCCCGACCCCATAATCGCGCAATTCTTTAGGCAAGAGCGCGCCACTTTGCGTTTGTGCGCGCTGTTCAAGCCTTAAAGACAGGCTCGTAGGCTGACCTTCGCGTAACAACACAACAACGCCGCGCCCAACTTCGCCAATGCGGCGCATCGCCGCTTGCAGTTCGCCACCGCGACCGTGGCTGTGGTCACCCAGCACGTCATCGATAACATTCAGCGCGTGCATCCGTACCAGCACCGGCTCGGTGCCACTAATATCGCCCTTCACCAGCGCCACATGCTCGGCGTAGGCCGCGCGGTTGACGTAGATGTGCATGGCAAAGTCCCCACCATACACACTGTGCAAAGTCGTTGTCAGCTTGCGCTCGATAATCGTTTCCGTACGCCGGCGATAGGCGATGAGATCGGCAACGGTGCCGAGCTTCAAACCGTGGAGCTGCGCCATTTGCACCAAATCCGGTAAGCGCGCCATCGTACCGTCGTCATTCATAATCTCGCAGATGACGCCCGCCGGTATCAGACCTGCCCTCCGCGCGATATCGACCGCCGCTTCCGTATGCCCCGCCCGCGCCAAAACACCACCATCACGCGCTACAAGAGGAAAGATATGACCAGGCGAGACGATATGCTGCGGCCCCGCCTGCGGCGCAATCGCGACCTGCACGGTATGCGCCCGGTCAGCCGCCGAAATACCGGTGGTCACCCCTTCCCGCGCTTCGATAGAAACCGTGAAAGCCGTTTGATGCGGTGTGCCATTATGTTGCGACATTGGGGCAAGACCTAGACGCTCGACCTGCGCACGTTCTAGTGCCAGACAAATTAAACCACGGCCATGCTTGGCCATGAAATTAATGGCTTCCGGTGTCACGAACTGAGCTGGAATGACGAGATCGCCCTCGTTTTCGCGGTCTTCATCATCCGCCAAAATGAACATACGGCCGGCCTGTGCCTCAGCAATGACTTCTTCCGCTGATGAGACGAAACGCTTCAAATCTTGCATGTCAGTCCACGCTGTTCCAAAAGGCGGTCCAGATACCGCGCCAACAAATCAATTTCGATATTTACAATCTCTCCAACTTGCAGCGTGCTGAAATTCGTATGCTGCCATGTATGCGGGATTATGTTGACGCCAAACTGACAATCACTCACTTCGTTGACGGTCAACGACACGCCATCAATGGTGATAGAGCCTTTCGGTGCGATAAAGCGCTGCAGCGCACCTGGTGCCTGAAACAGGAAGCGCCAAGAACCACCCTCTGACTGCTTCTTAATAATGGAGGCTATACCATCGACGTGGCCGGATACAAAATGGCCGCCGAATTCATCACCGGCCTGCATTGGGCGTTCGAGATTAAGGTGCTTACCCACCTGCCACTGCAACGCCGTTGTCTTACTGAATGTTTCACCAGAAAGTTGCACGCCAAAGCTTTTTTCCGTTTTACGAATAACGGTCAGGCAAACGCCGTTGCAGGCGATGGACGCCCCCATCGACACGGACTGCAGCGGCATCTCCGTCGCTATCGTATATATAGGGTCGCCCTGTGCTTCGATAGACTGCAACTGACCGTTCGCCGTGATGATACCGGTAAACATACTTAGGCGACTGCCAGCGGGTTCTGTTTTGCGATAGCGTCGAAGGCGAGCAGCGTCTCCAGCAAAGCTGGCAATTGCTTGATTGGCACCATATTAGGGCCATCCGAAGGCGCGGCGTCAGGGTCTTGATGCGTCTCAATGAAAACGGCGGCTACGCCAACGGCAATCGCGGCGCGTGCTAGAACTGGCACAAATTCGCGCTGACCCCCGCTGCGGTCACCCTGACCACCCGGTTGCTGCACGGAGTGCGTAGCATCAAACACCACAGGATAGCCGGTCGCAGCCAGCACAGGCAACGCCCGCATATCCGAAATCAGCGTATTATAGCCGAAGCTGACACCGCGCTCGCAGAGCATAATACGCTCATTGCCTGTGCTGGCGATTTTCGCAGCAACATTCTTCATATCCCAAGGCGCCAGAAACTGCCCTTTCTTCACATTGATAGCCTTCTGCGTTTGGCCAGCTGCGAGCAGCAAATCTGTCTGACGGCATAAAAAGGCTGGAATTTGCAGCACATCGACCACCTGTGCCGCAATGGCGCACTGTTCAGCCACATGCACATCGGTGAGAACAGGCAGGTTCGTTGTACTCCGCACCTCAGCTAAAATCGGTAACGAGCCTTCAAGCCCCAAGCCACGTTCGGTCTTCAGCGAACTACGGTTCGCTTTGTCAAACGATGTTTTATAAATCAGGTTGATTGCAAATTTTTTGGCAATTTCTGCAAGCGCAGCACTCATCTCCAGCGCATGGGCACGCGATTCAAGCTGGCAAGGCCCCGCGATAACCGTCAGTTTGCGATCATTCGCGATAATGAAATCCGTGCCGTCCGGGCGCTTGAGCTCTACATTTTTCTGAGTATTCATTCTAGCTCCTGCTTACGGACATTTTTATAAAAGTGATACCAACCATAGGGCATAACGAGCAGATACAGGATTCCCATCCACCCAACCGTACGCCATGGGTTGGTGACGAGTTGGGCGATAATCAGTCCCGTGAGAACAAAAATAGGCACAATCAGCGCACGGGCAATCTTTTGTCCTTTGAGTGAGAAAACCGGCAACCGGCTGACCATCATACCCGCCAGAACCATCAACCAAAACGAGATGCTCACCGGTTCCCGTACAGCATCCGATTCCAGGCTGAAACTCCAAATCATCGGCAACAGCGCCAGCAGCGCTGCACCAGGCGTCGGCACACCGACGAAGAAATTTTTTCGCCAAGCTGGCAACGACGTGTCTTCAAGCATTGTATTAAAGCGAGCCAAACGTAACGCCGCGCAAACGACAAAGGCAAGCACCGCGAGCCAACCAAGCTGTTCTGCTTCTACTAAAACCCATCGGTAAAGCACGAAGGCGGGTGCTAGACCAAAGCTGATGAGATCGGATAGGCTGTCGAGTTCAGCACCGAATTTACTGGTCATCCGCAGCATGCGCGCGACGCGCCCATCTAGAATATCGAAGAGCGCCGCGACAAAGATAGCGGCAACCGCCAGTTCCCACTTGCCGTGCAGAGCGAAACGGATGGCGCTCAACCCGGCGCAGAGCGCCGTTAGCGTCAGCATATTGGGCAACAGCCTAGCAATAGGGAGCGGCCGATCTTGCAGTTCGTTTAATGGTGTGCTCATCGCAATGTTCCCTGCCGTTGTGCAGGCTGCGCCTGCCAATCTGCAAGTATCGTCTCGCCGCCGATCATGGTTTGGCCAGGGAGAACAAGAGCCGTGACACCAAGCGGCAGATAAATATCCGCGCGACTGCCGAAACGGATGATGCCGTAACGCGCACCCGTTTCAACCGCCGCTCCTTCGGCAACGTCGCAGAGAATGCGACGGGCGACAAAACCAGCAATTTGTACCTGCGCATAGTCTTTGCCAGCAGTCGGCAAATCGATCACCAGGGCCAGACGCTCGTTATCCGTACTAGCCTTGTCAGCAGCAGCATGCAGGAACAAACCAGGCCAATAGAGTTTCTTGCGGATAGTTCCGCTAGCAACGATACGGTTCACATGTACATTGAAGACACTCAGAAAAATCGTCACGCGTGTGCGTGATTCCGTGCCGAGCCCCAGTTCCTCTGGTGGCACAACTTCGGTTACAGTCAGAACACGACCATCGGCGGGCGAAACCATGAAGCCATCCCCATTCGGCACCATGCGGTCAGGATCGCGGAAGAAATATAGGCAGAATGCCGTCGCTAGCCCACCAAACCAGGCCAAGGACGGGATGAGATACCCCAAAATGACGGATGCCGCGATGACGCCAGCGATAATCGGGTGCCCTGCGCGATGCAGCGCGGGAATCGGAAAGGAAGCGGACATGGGATTACCTGAAATTTCGTGAATGACGTTTATAGCGGCATTTAAACAATCATTAAATAGCCTTGTCTTATAGTACGTCGGCTAAGCCCTTTCTTGACATATATTTCAAGCAATTAAGGTTTGCCATGCGCGAAGAAACCAGGTGCACGACCGATGACGACCTGCCGCCGGAAAAGGCGCAGACTCTGGCTGACCGCATCGTCGCTCAGGCGGATGCAGGACGATTTCCACTCTCCAATCAGGTGCTAAGCAAACTCCAAGGCGGTGATTTTGAGCTCGGCGGCCTGAATTTCAAGTTTAAACGTCTCCAGGAAGCGGAGCAGCCTAAGCTGCATTGCGCCGCCCTTGTTGGATATCTGCCCTATACAGCGGAGCAGAAAGAGCGCCGCGCCGCTTTGCAGACGATCATTCGCGCTAGCAATCAAATGCGCTATGCTCATCTAAGCGTGAGCAAGCGCAATACGATTCAAATTGAAGGTATCATGCCCCTACCAATAACGCATGGCGATGAAGATGTGATGCTGGCCCTGCTAAGTTTTTATCAAGAAGCCCGACCATTGCTGAAAATCGTCGCTGGGCAGTTTCAGTCCTAAGTTGCTTTTTGCCGCCGTTGCCGTAAGTTGAAGCTCAATCTTTGAGACAATTCATATAGGACATCCCGTGACGGTCAATTCAGTTTGTGTATATTGCGGTTCCGCCAATCGGGTGGACGCTACCTTCAAAAATATTGCGCGTGATGTCGGCACCGCGATTGCCTCCCAAAAGAAGCGCCTGGTTTACGGCGGTGGCCGCGTCGGTCTCATGGGCATTGTCGCAGATTCGGCGTTAGCGGCGGGCGGTGAAGTCATTGGGGTCATCCCACAGCATATTCAAGCGCGGGAAATACAGCATACTGGACTGACAGAACTGCATGTCGTTGAAGATATGCATACGCGCAAGCGCATGATGGTCGAGCGATCGGATGCGTTCGTCATTCTGCCAGGCGGTTTCGGTACGCTTGATGAAACTTTCGAAATTCTTACCTGGAAACAACTGCAGCTGCATAGCAAGCCTGTCGTCATATTCAATGCTTTTGGCTACTGGGATAAGCTCATCAGTTTGGTGGAAAGCATGGTTGGTTGTGGCTTCGCCCAGCCCTCAAACCTCGAACTTTATAGCGAAGTGCGGGACATCGCGAGTATGTTCGCGGCATTCGAGCGCAGCGCGCCCATTAATCACGATGTCACCACGAAGTGGATGTAATCAAAGGTTGTCGGTGCTGAAACCGGTGCGACGACCAGCGGCGCGCATGGCGCTGCGGTGCGCCAAGACTTGGTCAACGGCACCATTCACGGTTCCGGTGATGTGGATCGGGTAATCCTGAAGCACACGCTCCGGCATATTGGCGAGCACAACATCATAAAATCCGCGTTTGTGTCCGTCTTGCGATATCGGCGTATTTACAACAACCAATTGATTGTGTCGGTAGCGTTCCAGCGCTGGGTCTTTGCTCTCGCGCGCCAGCATCATCATGAAGAGGTCAGCAAACCCTTCTTCCAGCGTCCCAGCCCCGCCCGGCAGCAAGAGATTGCTGTCACTACGGCTCAGCCCCCCTTTGCGCAGGTGAATGTTTTTTACAATTAAGAGATGCTGGAGTTTCTTTTCGACATTACCACTAGCCTCATGCTCAAGAATATGCGGCGTGGATATGCCTGTATGATGAACATCCTTACCGCGCATCGCCATGTCGTAGAGCTCATTCGTGACAATCCCCATGCCACCATTGTTCAACCCAGCGCCAGTAACAATGCCGCTGCCGACCTCTGCCAGAGCGCGGGCGGTTGGACCAACCTGTGCCAGCATATCCGTCCCCTTTAAGCTAGCCGTGAGCAGCATTGAGGTGTGATAATCTTTGGTTGAGGGCTGACCTGTTTGAGAAATGACATTCGGCCCATCAGCATAAGAAAATGCTGGGTAACGGAAGACTTCTTTCTTAGCCGCATTCATTGCGTGAGCTAATTCAACAACATTATTGAATCGCTTGAAGAGAGTATGTGGTTCCTGCGGGATCGCACCAAGGCGATGCAGGTCATAGGTCATGGCCTCGAGCCGATCGAGAATCTTGTCTTCACCCCACTGACGTTTATCATCGAGCACAGCCAGCATTTTACCGAGCATGAACTTGTCGCCCGTTTGCTGCGCGACCATACCGGAAAAGAAAACGTAACCATAAGTGATGAAGCGCTTGGCATAATCATCAGGCGCTTTGGGGTTCTCGAACGCCAATGCAATACCATCATGCGGTGCGAACATATAGTCCTGAACATCGCTCAACGTACCAAATGATGGATATTTTGTTACCTTTGCCGTTAATTTTCGGCGCTCCGAACGAAACTCCCGCTTTACATGCGGCTCGTTTATTTCAGGAACAAAGATACCCGCCCGATAATCTGCTCCTATTTTAATCTCGGGCACCGGCAGCGCTGGGCCAGCCTGCAACGCAACCGACAGCGCCCGCAAGGCGCCAGCACGTGGTCCTGATTGCTTGACCCAACCGCGCACATGCCGCTCAGCAGTTCTGCCGTGAGTCGGATAGAGAAAGTCACATAAGTCGTAATCTTTTATATTGCCGGTTGGTGCAGGCTCAGGCTCCGCTGCAATCCGCATGTCACGCTGCGCAAATGTCATCGTAACCGGATGTTCTCCCTTGGCGTTTGGGGTTAGTGGCACCACAGCCAGCAGCGAGACATTACCAACTTCAAAATTAGGCTTCTCATCACGCAGCACAGCGCGACGTATGATAGCCTGCCGAGCGCGGGCAATAAAATCGGGTACGCCACCACCGCCCCATACTGCGGGCCCCGTTTCAACCCCGGGAAAATTTGCGCCTTCGGGGATTAGGTGACGGATGGAAGCAAATTCCAGTTCTTGGTGCAGATTTGGTTCTTTGAACCAGACGCCAGAATCTTCACCAATGATGACGCACGCATCCCCTGGCTTAATACCCAGGCGCTGCTTGGCACGATCTTGTGCCTCTGTAGGCATTTTTTTCCAGGCTGCTAGGCCAACCAGGGCCTTGATCGCGCCGTGCGCCTGGTAGCTATTGCGGTCTTCATCAGGCGCGACATAAAAATCGACAAGTTGATCAATTGGCCGAACTTCTAGATTAAAACCCTGTGCACGCGCAGCAACTTGCAGCTCAGCAGTCTTTTTGGCCGTACGTGTCGCTTGGAAAGCCCATATCCGCCGCGCTGGGTCAGCCCCCTCTGCCTCCGGCAAAACTGTTTCGGCTCGCTTGTAGGCTTCAGGTTTTATCGCTCGTTCTGCTAACAGACGACGCGCCAGGCTAATGGTCTCTACCCGGCTATGGGTGATAAAGATGCCGAGTTCATGCGCGGCTGCTTTATCGCTGGTTAATCCCTGGCCTTTTTCATTGATGACCCCGGCAATATTAAGTAGTGGATCCCAAAACTTCCGGCTGTTTTCGATGATGATCGGCGGCAAATTTGGGTTTTGGTAGCGCTGCGCCGCGTAATGCATCATCTGCCGGGCCGTTCGCAAACCGCCGGGAACCGCAATGACCAGCCCAGCATCTTGAAAGACTGTGCTATCCGCACTGGGCGGCTCAAAACCCGCCCCCATGACATGGACGGCCAGCGAACCTTGGGTACCGAGTGCAGCTTCAATCTTATGCCGCGCATGGACAAGATGCTCCGATAGCGGGTTGTAAGAAATGTCGCGTGACATTAGGCCTAAGCTGCGTCCCGAGAGCGTGTCGTCGTAGTAGGCGTGGCGATCTTCCGGCACGACACCGCGTGAGACCATATTATCGATGGTAATCTTGAGGCGCGCCTCAAGCTTAGTTCCTGTGCTGATCAGTGGCTCCCCTTGCACGAGCTTGTCAAGCAAGCTGGCCGCCATCCTTGTGTAGTGCCGAATTTTTTTATTACGCTTCTTTTGCTGACGATTCAGCCTGCCTTGCAGCGGCGTATGAAGAATTTCGATGTCACTCAGCTGCGCATCTGCACCAGAGACCTCTGGCGGCGTATTGCCAGCCTTCGCACTGCCATTCCTTGCAAAAAGCATCGTTCCCAATGGTTTAATAACATGCGCCCATTATTTATAAGGGCTAGCGCAGCTGATTGTCTAAGACGTTTTTGCTTTCATTCTCTGTTGCTTGCCCTCAACTACATAAACGCTGTGTGCACCGGGCATGGGCAGCCGTGTCAGCTGATGCTATGCTGCGATTCGCCGGTTAACCAATCAGCGAACCTTCGTTCTCGTTCCCGAAAGGCCTTGTATGCCCCAAACTGCCAGTGCTGCAGCACCCAAAGGCCTAACCATTATTGGGGCTTTGCCCGAAGCTTATCAGGCGGTACTGACTCCCGCGGCTTTGGCATTTTTGGGTGAACTCGCCGAGCGCTTCATGCCGCGCCGCGAAGCCTTGCTACTGAAGCGTCGTGAGCGTCAGGCCGCGATTGATGCCGGTGCCCTGCCCGATTTTTTGCCGGAAACCCACAGTATCCGCGAAGGCCAATGGCGCGTAGCGCCCATACCCGCAGACCTGTTGGACAGACGCGTCGAGATTACCGGGCCGACCGAACGTAAAATGGTCATCAACGCACTGAATTCCGGCGCACAGACCTTTATGGCAGATTGCGAGGACTCTTCCGCGCCGTCATGGGCGAATGTCATCGAGGGACAAATAAATCTCCATGACGCCGCGCGCGGCACGATCAACTATCGTTCGCCCGAAGGTAAAGACTACAAGCTCAACGCCAAAACCGCTGTCTTGCTGGTGCGCCCACGCGGCTGGCACCTGTCAGAACGACACATTCTCTATTATGGCAATCCTATAGCCGGTTCGCTGGTCGATTTTGGGCTCTATTTCTTCCATAACGCGCGCGCTCTATTGGCCAAAGGCACCGCGCCCTATTTTTACCTACCGAAGCTGGAGCATCATACCGAAGCCACACTGTGGAATGATGTTTTTGTCTTTAGCCAGCTAGCGCTCGGTGTTCCACAAGGCACCATCCGCGCAACGGTGCTAATCGAGACCATCCAGGCCGCTTTTCAAATGGATGAAATTCTCCATGCGCTGCGCGACCATTCCGCCGGGTTGAACTGCGGTCGCTGGGACTATATTTTCAGTTTCATCAAATGTTTCCGAAATCGCCCCGATTTCGTCCTGCCCGAGCGCGGGCAAGTGACGATGACCACGCATTTCCTGCGCTCTTACTCAAGGCTGGTTATTCAGACCTGTCATCGCCGTGGCATTCATGCGATGGGCGGCATGGCGGCCTTCATCCCGATTAAAAACGATGTTGCCGCCAATGACGCCGTCATCGCCAAAGTGCGCGCGGATAAAGAACGCGAGGCGCAGGATGGGCATGACGGCACTTGGGTCGCACATCCCGGTCTAGTCGGGCTAGCGCGCGATGTCTTTGATAAATATATGCCAACGCCCAACCAGATCAGCAAGCCGTCTTCGGCCATCAGCGTCACGCAGCGCGACCTGCTGCAAATTCCGGAAGGCACGATCACGCCGGAGGGGTTGCGCCTGAATATCAGCGTCGCCCTGCAATATCTTGAGGCCTGGCTGCGCGGCCAGGGCTGCGTGCCCATCAACAACCTGATGGAAGATGCCGCAACCGCTGAGATTTCCCGTGTGCAACTCTGGCAATGGATTAAGCACCAGAAAGGTGTGTTGACCGATGGACGGCGGATAACCGCTGAAATGTGTCAGATCCTGCTCGGCGAAGAAATCGCGCGCCATAAACAGACCTTGGGCGCGGGCTTCGCGCAAAGCAAATTCTCAGCCGCAGCGCTACTGCTTGACCAAACCATCACCGCCGCCACCCTGCCCGATTTTCTCACCGCTGCAGCTTACAGCCAGCTTGACTAGGAGGATGACCATGACGACGAAACATAAAACCGCCGCCGAACTCAAGCAGGAATGGGCAACGCAGCCGCGCTGGCAAGATATCAAACGCGGCTATAGCGCCGAAGAAGTCGTGCGGCTACGCGGGACAGTGCACGTCGAACATTCGTTGGCGCGGCGCGGCGCGGAGCGGCTATGGGCTTCGCTACAAGGGCGGCCCTATGTCAATGCGCTTGGTGCACTGACCGGTAATCAGGCAGTTCAGATGGCCAAAGCTGGTTTGCAGGCGATTTACCTGAGCGGCTGGCAGGTGGCAGCGGACGCCAACACGGCAGGAAGTATGTATCCAGACCAATCGCTCTATCCTGTCGATAGCGTGCCGATGGTCATTCGCCGCATCAATAACGCCTTGCTGCGCGCCGACCAGATACAACATTCAGAAGGCAAGGATACGATCGACTGGATGCTTCCGATCGTGGCCGACGCTGAGGCCGGTTTCGGTGGTGTACTGAATGCTTTTGAGCTGATGAAGCATATGATTGAATCCGGTGCCGCCGGAGTGCATTGGGAAGACCAACTCGCTTCCGCCAAAAAGTGCGGCCATATGGGCGGCAAGGTGCTGGTGCCCACATCGGAAGCTGTGCAGAAGCTTATCGCCGCGCGGCTAGCGGCTGACATCATGGACGTGCCAACACTGATTGTTGCCCGTACCGACGCACTGGCCGCCAATATGGTGACGTCTGACTTTGACCCAAACGACCGGCCATTCCTGACCGGCACCCGCACTGCAGAAGGTTTCCACGAAACCAAGGCCGGGGCGGAACAGGCGATTGCGCGAGGTTTGGCCTATGCACCCTATGCCGACCTAATTTGGTGCGAAACCGGTAAACCGGATTTGGGCTTTGCCCGTGAATTTGCCACCGCTATCCGGCAGAAATTCCCCGGCAAGATGCTCGCCTATAATTGCTCTCCTTCATTCAACTGGAAGAAGAATCTTGACGACGCAACGATTGCGAAGTTCCAGGAAGAGTTGAGTGGTATGGGTTACAAATTCCTATTCATCACGCTCGCTGGCTTCCATGCACTCAACTTCAGCATGTTTAGCCTGGCGAAAGACTATGCCAAGCGCCAGATGACGGCCTATGTCCAAGTGCAGGAGGCGGAGTTTGCAGCCGAGAAAGACGGTTATACCGCTACCAAGCATCAGCGCGAAGTCGGCACCGGCTATTTCGACGAAGTGACACAGGCCATCATGGGCGGTAATAGCTCCATCACGGCACTGACCGGCTCAACCGAAGAAGAGCAGTTCAAGGCGCATTAATGCGCCTTGAACTGCTCAACTTAACGTGACGGATCAACTTCCGGCGCGGGAGCGACAACTGCAGGCAGCTTTTGCGTCGGGAATTCTGAGAACGGGAATGGCTTCTCGTTACTCGTGTAGGAGAGGTATTGCGCAATCTGCCCCAGATAGGAGGCCAGGCTATGACCAAAGTTCAGCAACCCATCCAGCACCTTGCCGCTAAACAGCTTGGCAAGAAATTGCAGGAGCGACACGGCAAATAACAGGCCGGAAGCCAAATAAAACGCGAACGCAAAGACCACCATATAGACCAAGCGCAGCCAGGTATCCTTGTCCGCGACATTTTTTTTCAATTCTTCTTCGTTCAAGTTTTCCATAGCATTCTCCCTGTGTTGACGGCTTATAGTTATTCAACCCGCATTGGCGGCATGACCGCCATTAACCGCGGCTGGCTTACGCGGATCAGATAGTTCTGCAATTGACCAAAGCTTGGCGGCATCATGTTGGCTTCCATGCCAAACAAGTCCTTGAGAGCATCCCGCAACCGTTCTGCTGGTGAGACCTGCTTCGGGAAGCTGCGCAAAGCTATCAAATCATCTGGTTTCAAACCAAGACTCGTCTTGGCATAGTCAATTGCCGAACGCAGCCCTCCCAACTCATCGACCAGACCAAGCTGTATAGCCTGCTCGCCGGTGAAAACGCGCCCCTTGCTGACGCCAGGCATTTTTTCCTTAGGAATTTTCCGTGCTTCGGCAACATTATCCCGAAACGTGTCATAGGCATCGTCAATCAGCACATCGAGCCGCACCTTCTCTTCCGGAGTATAGCCATGCGTTGACGACCACATACCGCTGAAATCTTGCCCGGTCTGCAGAACATCCCAGTTAAGGCCGATCTTTTCATAAAGGCCGCCTAAATCAATTTTCCCCGACAAGACGCCAATTGAGCCAGTAAGCGTCGCCGGATTGGCAAAGATGCGATCCGCGTTCATGGCGATCCAGTAACCGCCTGACCCGGCCATTTGTCCCATACTGACAATGACCTTTTTGCCCTGCTCCTTGGCGCGCACGACAGAGCGGCGAATAGTCTCTGATGCCGTCGGCGATCCGCCCGGACTATCAACGCGGAAGATAATGATTTTGACATCTTTATCCTCAACCGCGTCCGAAAAAGCGGAAACCACTTGGCGCGTATCCATGCCACGCTCGCCACCGGAAAGCGGGCTGGGTCCGCTACTGTCTTCAGAAATTTCTCCCTCCGCAACAATCAACGCGACCGTCGCCTTAGGCATTTGCGGTGGTACAGGCTTGCCGTTCTTCAACGGCTCCGGCACACGCAGATAAGAAGCCGGCCGCATCTTGGCCGTTTTTTTGCCGTGCGAGTCGTCAATCCATTTTTCAATTTCATCGGTATAACCGATTTTATCTATCAGCTTTAGCGCCAGCGCTTCTTTCGCCGTATAAGGCCCTTTGGCCATCAGCGCTTTAACATCGTCCTGCTTCATACCGCGGCTAGTAGCGATCCCACTACTAACTTGGTTATTTAAGCTATTCAAAATTGTCGTCATTTCATCACGCATGGCTGGCGGCATTCTGTCTTCCGTCAAGAAAGTCATGGCGCTCTTATATTCTTCGCGTTGCACGAAAGCGGCCTTCACACCGAGCTTGTCGAGCACAGCTCGGCCAAACGGGTTCTCCATTCGTAAGCCGCTTAGGCCAACATTCCCGACGGGCTGCAGCCAGATTTTTTCGAAAGCGGACGCCAAGTAGTAGGCGTTGTTGCCAGGGCCAAATTCACCGTAGCTGGTTGAATAGGCCGTCGTGAACTTACCTGCGGCGCGAAACTTCTCAAGCGCCGTGCGAATTTCCTGCGCCTGCGCCAAGTGCGGCAAATTCGCCCCAAACAGTCCCACTGCGCCAACAACCCGCGAGTCTTGACTGCCACGCTGCAGCGCCTGCACAACGTCCTGAAGACTAGTACGACCAGCACTGCTATCTTGGGTGACAAGGTTCAGTAACGAGCGAATATCTGGCACGCTATCATTGCTCTCTTTAAGCTCTTCCTTGAAATCCAGCACCAGGACAATCTTCTCTGGAGGTTTCGGCGCTTTGTGGATACGGCTGCTAGCGAACCAGACTCCTCCGCTCACCAGGAGACAAGCAAGCAAGCCAACGACGGCAAAGGCACCGATAAAAAGCTTCAAAGTAATTTTGAGCATAGCGAAAACCTATTTGACGCCAGATGGGCGGGAGCCCTGAAACTAATCGCTATTGGCTGTCTTGTCACGCGGTTCCCGTCCGCATAGGATACAAACAGTATATATTATTCACTGCATACATAGAAAGTTGCGACCATGGTTTTGCTTGAGCACGGTGCATTGCATAGCGACAAAATCGGTTGGGCCAAGGCTATGGTACGGGTTACGCGCCAAGCGGCACGTCTATATGGTGTTATCCCAGCCTTACGCCTCGCAAAAGAAGAGCTGACCAAGAGCCGGATCGCCGCACAACTCAAGAAACTTGATCGTGCACAAGGTCGGGTCACCATCGCTGACTATGAACCAAAATCGGCACGCATTCTGGTAACGGCAACCAGCTGGCCCAATACTGGGCAACGCGGTGTCGATGGCGAGAAAATGATTATGGGATCGGCCGGACGTGAAATTACCGCCGGAGTTGGACGTCTACATGTCTATAATGAGCCTTCAATAAGCAGTCTTGAAGCGGTAATAGGCGCAACAGATTGCATTACAGTTCATACAATCGCGCGGGATGTTGACAAGCGCTTCCGCGCCGCCGCGGCGCAGAACCCGCTTGCTTTGACGACGTAATCTGCGCAATTTGCGCGGATGACGGCAACAATCCTCTGGTTTCGGCAAGATTTAAGGCTCGTGGATAACCCAGCGCTCGTCTGGGCAGCAGCGCGCGGCAAAGTTTTACCGGTCTATATCCATGATGAGGCAGCGCCCTGGGCTCCAGGTGGAGCTTCTTACTGGTGGCTGCACCATGCACTCACTGATTTGCAGCAAGCGCTGCAGCAGCTCGGTCTGAACCTACTAATGCGCAAGGGTAATCCAGCCAAGATTTTGCCGGAATTGGCTGCGCACGCAAAAGCTGAGGCTGTCTGCTGGAATCGTTGCTACGAGCCTCACGCCGTGGCGCGCGATACGGCGGTGAAGGCGGCACTGCAACAACAGGGGCTAGCGGTTACAACGCACAATAGCGCCTTGTTGTTTGAACCCTGGGAAATAAAGAGCAAGACAGATACGCCCTATCGTGTTTTCACGCCTTATTACAAGGCTTGTCTTGGTCTTGCCCCGCAATTTTCTACTATACCAGCCCCTCAAAGTCTGACGGGAGTTTCTGCTGAGAGCGACAAACTCAGCGATTGGCATTTGTTGCCTGGTAAGCCGGACTGGGCACGTGACTTTACGTGGGACGCCACCGCAGCGGGCGCAGAAGAGCTACTGCAGAGCTTCATACATGAAGCCTTGCCTGCCTATAAAGCCATGCGTGACCGACCGGATATTTCCGGCACATCGCGCCTATCACCTTATCTACATTTCGGCCAAATTAGCCCGCGCCAAATCTGGAATGCAATTCAGCAGGCCGGCACCGAAGCGCGCGCGGGGATTTTGAACGGCGGAGAGGCCTATTTGCGTGAACTGATTTGGCGTGAATTTTGCCATCATCTGCTGTTCTACCAACCACAAATGCCAGAAGAGCCACTGCAGGAAAGCTTCAAGCACTTTCCTTGGCAGAGGAACGATTCTGCACTGAAGGCATGGCGGCACGGGCAAACTGGGTTCCCTATAGTCGATGCCGGAATGCGCCAACTTTGGCAAACGGGTTGGATGCATAACCGTGTGCGGATGATTGTGGCCTCCTTCCTGGTCAAGGACCTGCTTATCCCTTGGCAGGAGGGTGAACGCTGGTTTTGGGATACATTGGTTGACGCCAACCTAGCCAACAACGCTGCAGGCTGGCAATGGGTCGCCGGTTGTGGGGCAGATGCCGCCCCCTACTACCGTATCTTTAACCCGTTGTTACAAAGCCAGAAATTCGACCCCGATGGCACCTATATCCGCCGCTATGTGCCGGAATTAGGCAAATTGCCCCTGCCCTTCCTGCATGAACCGGCTAACGCACCCCCAATGATTTTGCACGAAGCGGGGGTTTTTCTTGGGAAAAACTACCCCACCCCAATCATTGACCACCGACTGGCTAAAGACCGGGCGCTCGCCGCACTTAAGGCAACTAAAGGCTAAATTTAACGATTTTCGCGCCCTACCCCAAGCGAAGCTTGACAAAAGCCCCCCATTTCACGATCTTGCGCCCTTAACGCGCGTGATGAAGTTAATTTGAGGAATGAAAAATGGCGAAAGTTAAGTCTGCAATCAAGATGATCAGCACCGAAGGCACGGGTACTTTTTATGTGACCAAGAAGAACCCTAAGAATAATGCCAAGAAGCTTGAACTCAGCAAATATGACCCCAAGCTGCGCAAGCATGTGAAGTTCAAAGAAGGCAAGATTAAGTAACTTATATCGTTAGCCCAGGCTGCTAAATAGCACTGCGCCTTCGACGTAGTCGGCATTTTTGTATGCAACTTCTATCGGAACTGACACTCGTCAGCTTGCACGAATGTATCGGCAAGCCCGTTTTCGTCACGGCCAAAGACCATTTTTTTCATGGGCTACTGCTTGTTGCTCGCGATCCGCGACACCACCTCAACTGGCACAGTGGAACAACCCAAACAGTTGAATCTTATAACGCCTGAAGTCGTCATCCGCTTTCCGCTTATCGACAGGGCAACAGGTGCCGTCAATGAGGCGCACTTATCGTCAAAAACTACGCAAATTGCGTTTATCCCGGAGCAGGCACCC
>JAGOHT010000147.1 GCA_017996055.1 Alphaproteobacteria bacterium | reverse complement strand
TGCCGCCTTAGGCTGCCTCAAATCGCCGCTCGGCAAGCTCTTCCTGATGGGTTGGGCCTGGGCGCTCAGCTATCACCTCTGCGCCGGTATTCGTCACCTGTTGTGGGATGTGGGCTGGGGCTTCGAGCTCAAGCAGGTTTATGCCAGCGCGAAAATCATGCTGGGCGCGACTGCGCTGCTCACATTGCTTATCTGGATTGCCATTCTGGGATCATGACCATGCACACCCCCAACGGTTTACGCTCCTCTCTCGGTCGCGTGCGTGGACTTGGTTCTGCCAAGCATGGCACAGCTCACTGGTGGGGGCTGCGCCTTACATCGCTTGCGCTCATCCTGCTCTGCGGCTGGTTCGTAGTGAAACTGCTCTTCTGTCTAGCGGGCGGCGATTATGCGACGACCCTGGAATGGCTGAAGCAGCCTGTTCCCGCCGCGCTGATGTGCCTGTTCCTGCTCACCGGGTTTCATCATGCCGCAAATGGCTTGCAGACGGTCATTGAAGATTATTTTCACTGCGAGTGCATGCGCATCGCTCTTATCATTGCCGTAAAATTTCTCGCTGCAGCAGGCGCCGCCATCGGTGTCATTGCGGTAGGCAAAATCGCGTTCGGGGGTTGAGACCATGCCGGTCTATGAGTTCGTTGATCATACCTATGATGTCATTGTGGTCGGCGCCGGTGGCGCGGGCCTGCGCGCCACTTTCGGCATGGCAGCCAAAGGGCTGAAAACCGCTTGCCTCACCAAGGTGTTTCCCACCCGCAGCCATACGGTGGCGGCGCAGGGCGGCATCTCCGCCGCACTCGGCAATATGGGCGAGGATGACTGGCGCTATCATATGTATGACACGGTAAAGGGCTCGGACTGGCTCGGCGACCAGGATGCGATTGAATATATGTGCCGCGAGGCCATTCCCGCAATTATCGAGCTGGAGCATTACGGCGTGCCCTTCAGCCGCACTGCGGAAGGTAAGATTTATCAGCGCCCCTTCGGCGGTATGACCACCCGTTACGGTGAAGGTATCGCGCAGCGCACCTGCGCCGCCGCTGACCGCACGGGCCACGCCATTCTGCACACGCTGTATCAGCAAGCGCTCAAACATGATGCGGAATTCTTCATCGAATATTTCGCGCTGGATTTGATGCTGGATGCGGATGGCGTGTGTCGCGGCGTTGTCGCCTGGAATCTCGATGACGGCACCATCCACCGTTTCCGCGCGCAACAGGTCGTGCTGGCGACCGGTGGTTATGGCCGCGCCTATTTCTCGGCAACATCCGCTCACACCTGCACCGGAGATGGTAATGCTATGGCGTTGCGCGCCGGTCTGCCGCTGCAGGACATGGAGTTCGTGCAGTTCCACCCGACGGGTGTTTACGGCGCGGGCTGCTTGATTACGGAAGGTGTGCGCGGCGAAGGTGGCTATCTCACCAACAGCAATGGTGAGCGCTTTATGGAGCGCTATGCGCCAAGCGCCAAGGATTTGGCGAGCCGCGACGTGGTCAGCCGTTCTATGACCATTGAAATCCGCGAAGGCCGTGGCTGCGGCCCGCAGAAGGACCACATCCATCTCCATCTCGAACATCTCGACCCGAAGATTATTCACGAACGCCTGCCCGGCATCGCCGAGACCGCGCGCGTCTTCGCCGGCGTCGATGTGACGAAGGAGCCGATACCCGTGCTCCCTACCGTGCATTACAATATGGGCGGCATCCCCACCAATTACCGTGCCGAAGTGATTTGTCCGACGCGCGACAATCCCGATGCCGTGGTCCCCGGGCTGATGGCGATTGGGGAAGCGGCCTGCGTTTCCGTGCATGGCGCGAACCGGTTGGGTTCAAACTCTCTGCTCGACCTCGTGGTCTTCGGTCGTGCCGCCGCCAATCAGGCGCGCGCCCTCATCGAGCCCGGCGCAATGCAACGCGAATTGCCGAAGGATGCCGGACAAGCGGCGTTGGCGCGCTTCGATGCTTTCCGTAATGCAGGCGGCAATACACGCGTTGCTGATCTACGGCTTGCCATGCAGCGCACGATGCAGGATTACTGCGCTGTCTTCCGCACCGGCGAGGTTCTGGGGGAGGGGCAGCGGCGGATTCATCAATGTTTCGCACAAAAGGGTGATTTGCGCATTGCTGACCGTTCGCTGATCTGGAACTCCGATCTCGTCGAAGCGCTGGAACTCGACAATCTGCTTTATCAGGCGGTGGCGACACTCGATAGTGCCGTCAACCGGCTGGAGAGTCGTGGTGCGCACGCGCGCGAGGATTTCCCCAAGCGCAATGACGAAGAATGGATGAAGCATACCGCCATTTGGGTTGATGCGGCGGGCAGCAGCGGCATCAGCTATCGCCCCGTCCATCTCTACACGCTGACCGACGAAGTTGAAGTCGTTAAGCCGAAGGCACGGGTCTATTAATGAGCATCAACAAATGAGCTGGGAGAACAGCATGATTCCGCAAGCCATCAAGGATGTGAGTACGCTTTTTGCCACCAACGCGCAGCAAACGTTGCAATATGGCCGCCATGATCCGCATAGCGATCTGGCGGCGCGTTTGGTTCGGGAACGGATGTTCCAAATGCTGCGCGAAGGCAGCAATGCTAGCCCGACGGCACGACCGGGCGCGCGCTAAGTTTGTTACTGGAGTAGATCATGGCTGAATTTACGCTGCCGGAAAATTCAAAGATTGAGGAGGGCGTCAAGCATCCGGCACCGGTCGGAGCGACGCGCACCAAGACCTTCAAGGTCTATCGCTGGTCGCCGGACGACGGCAAGAATCCACGTTTGGACGAATACACTATCGACCGCGACAAATGCGGCCCGATGGTGCTCGACGCCATCATCCACATCAAGAACGATATCGACAGCACACTGACTTTCCGCCGCTCCTGCCGCGAGGGCATTTGCGGTTCCTGCGCGATGAATATTGACGGCACCAATACGCTTGCCTGCCTAAAGCATATCGATGATGTCAAAGGCGATGTGAAGATTACCCCCCTGCCCCACCGGCCGGTGGTGAAGGATTTGGTGCCCGACCTCAACCAGCTTTATGCGCAATATGCTTCCATCAAGCCATGGCTGCAGAGCCAGACGCCGCCACCGCCCGACCGCGAACGGCCGCAAGCGCCTGAAGAGCGCGCCCAGCTTGACGGTTTGTATGAATGTATCCTGTGCTTCTGCTGCACAACATCGTGCCCTAGCTATTGGTGGAACGGCGACCGCTATCTTGGCCCTGCCATTCTTCTGCAGGCCTACCGCTGGATTGCTGACAGTCGCGACGAGATGACGGGCGAACGGCTTGACAATCTTGAGGACCCCTTCCGGCTTTATCGCTGCCATACCATCATGAATTGCACCAAGACCTGCCCGAAGGGTCTGAATCCGGCCAAGGCAATTGCCGAGATCAAGAAGCTGATGGTGGCGCGGCAGTAGGCGGCGGCACACTACCTCCCGTTCTAGTAATGACGCTGATGGCGCCATTATTCTCCAACATGGCGAGTTTCACCTCGTCGAGGGTCGTGCAGCCCACGCGCCGCATAGCAGCGTGTAGCTCGTGCTGCGTGATGTTCGCCTTGTCAAACGCTGCCTGATAGATTTTGCCGTTGTGCACGAGAATTTCCGGCTGCCCCTCGACGAATTCTTCGAAACGCCTGCTGCGGTAGGTCAGATATCCGAAAGCCGCATTGAGCAAGACCAGCGTGGTGGCGGAGATCAGCCCGGCAAGCAACGAATTATCGCCCGCATTCATGGCGTTCTGCACTGCGTTCGACAATATCAGCAGGAGCACGAGATCGAAGGGCGCCAGCTGCCCAGACTGGCGCTTGCCTGTCAGACGCAGCATGAGAAGCAGAAAGCCATACACCACCGTCGCGCGCAGGATAAACTCCCACCACGGCACGGAGAGTTGCAACATAACTATTCCACAGTGACGTGGATGACGTCGGTCATCAGCGGCGGATTCAATGGAACATGCCCCCCATCACCCATAATCAGCTGGAGCGTGTGCGGACCTGGCATGAGGTTCAGCATCGCTTCGGTCTGGCCACCGCCGTAATGGATGTGTTGTTCATCATAGGGTATGGGCTTGGTCGTATCCGCCAAGGTGGTATCGACCAGCAGATGGGCGTGCCCCGTGCCAGGTGTCATGTCGCCTGCCGGGGTCACCTTCATGCCATAAACTTTGAATTCCAAGCGAATTGGGTTTTTGAGCACTGAACCGTTGCGCACGGCATAATCCGCCGGTTTGTTGCTCTTGCTTTGGTCAAAGAGATAAATCTCGCGCCGCTCGGTTCTCTCATTGTGCATTTTCACCTCGGCCAGAGCCGACGATGATGCAAGAGCCGCACAACCGCAGAAAATCAAAAAAGCCCAGCTTATCTTTTGATATGTCATCGCACCCTCCTTGTTAGGATTGGCAGAGTATGCCACAGCCCCTCACCGGCTACAATGGAGCGACTATTTACTCACGCGCATCTTGGGGCTAAAGCCGCTTCAATTCTTTACATTATTCCGAGATGACGATTACAGAGTATTTCGAGGTTATTGGTGGGGTGATTGCTTTGCCCTGGGCATCGAGCATGTGAACCTGAATAGTGTGTTTGCCTGGTGAGAACACGACTTCCTAAGGCTCAAGGGGCAAATGTAACGTGGGCAGTTTTGAAGCCATCGTCATATTATTCGGCTCTTGGCCGGCATCGCCCTGCTCTCCCGTCTCCTTGCTTCCCGATTGCGTTCATTTTGTTCTAACCTATAGAGAAACCGCTGTGCCCAACCCCCATTAGGTTTTTCGTGGATAATCTGTGATTTCTCAGTTACGCCCCCATTGAGAAAATTCACATTTTAAACCTGATCGATTAGCAAAACCGTCTCGCTCTGAGGTGTAATTGGTCTGCGTCTTATCCAAGACGGCGTGGAGCCTTTAATATTGATGGAATGCGGATTTTTCAGTGCCGTGGGTTGTCCTGGTTTTTCTTTGTTGATTGTATCACTACTGCGGATGACCTCGCCGGCACCAAAGGTATAATATGCAAGCTTCTCTTTAGGGATTTTAGAGCCCTGCACACTAAATTGTAGCGTGGGCTATTCGTCTTACTCCGGCTGCGGCCTAAAACCATAGGCTGGCAGCGTCCATAACACAGCTAAAGAAAAAACTAAATACTTCGACAAAATGCGACGTGGCATTCAGGTTCTCCCGAATGCCACGCTAACATAGCCTGCAAATTCGTAGCCAGCCTATTTGCTCACACGCAGGTTGGCGAGCGAGTCGCCTATGGCGCTGAAGGCCGCCTGCAGCTCGGCATCGGTCACGGTCGGGAAGAAGAAATCCGGCTGTGAGGCGCAGTTCTTTAGAAGAGTCTTGTTCGCCGTCGTCGTCGTGCCGAACATGATGGTGTAGATATAGACATTCTGTGCCTTCATGGCGGCACAGACCGTTGACAGCCGGTTGTTAAGCTGCGTTACCGCATTGCTAGCGTTCGTCGTGCCCAGCTTGCCGTCGCTAAGATACCAATATGCCGTGCGCGCCGTGTTTCCGTGGGTGTTCTGGCCGT
>JAGOHT010000017.1 GCA_017996055.1 Alphaproteobacteria bacterium | reverse complement strand
TTGTTAAATATCAATATATTAAAACGATAACTGGTGTGGGCAATGTTGTGGATGCTTCAGGCGTCCACAAGCAGATCGGCGCGATGCTTCACTTGCTGGCTGAGCGCGCTTTTGAGCTTAGCGAGAGCCCGATTTTCCAGCTGACGCACACGTTCCTTACTCACGCCGAGCTTGGCGCCCAAATCTTCCAGGGTTACACCCTCCTCATCGAGTTTGCGCCGTACGATAATCTGGCGTTCCCGCTGATCGAGTGTGGCCATTGCCTGCTGCAACCAAAGCCTGCGCCGTTCGTAATCATGGCGCGTCATCGCCACGGTTTCCGGGTTGGGGCGGTCATCGACAAGAAAGTCCTGCGCTTCCTGCAGACTGTCCTGCATCACCGGAGCATTGAGCGAAACATCACCGCCGCTAAGCCGACCATCCATATGCGTGACATCGGCGACGCTGACGCCGAGCGTGGTTGCCACTTCCTGACGGGCATCGGCGCTCATCATACCGTCTTGTGCGGCAAGCTTGCGCCGCAGCCTTCGCAGATTGAAGAAGAGTGATTTCTGCGCCGCCGTCGTGCCGGTGCGGACAATCGACCAGTTACGGAGGACATAATCCTGTATCGCGGCGCGAATCCACCAGCCCGCATAAGTCGAGAAACGAATCTCCCGTTCCGGATCAAAGCGGTCAGCAGCTTGGAGCAAGCCGATCACGCCCTCTTGCATAAGATCGCCAATCGGCAAACCATAATGCTTGTATTTGTGTGCCGCCGCTACGACGAGACGATGATGCGCTTCAATGATCTCGTTACGGGCACGGTCATCGCGCTGATCGCGCCAGCGCCGCGCCAAAGCGAATTCATGCTCGCGTTCCAGCACAGGTGTACGCATCGCGCGCCGCATGAAGGCGAGGTTGGCGCGCTGGGTTGGGGCATCGTCGCGGTAAGCCATGGTAAAACCTGTTGTTTGGTTGAACTGAGATTGATACGGGTGCCGCCAAACTTTGGATCACCGATTTCGCTTGGTTTTTGTTTTAAGCAGCGCCAAACTCACTTTCATGAGAGATATCCGCTCCTTATTCTGTACCGGACTGCTGCTGGTTGGCGGTTTCTTTGGCGTTACTACAGGCGCGACGACAGCACAGGCAGCTCAGACCGGCCAGCGCTTGGTTGTCCTGGTTCCTCCGTCAAATACTCCGCAGCCCGCACCGAATTTTACTTTTCACAGGCTGACAGCGGCCGAACAAAATGTCAGTCCGTCTGATTGGCGTGGGCATAAGGTTTTCGTCAATTTTTTCGCAAGCTGGTGCGTGAAGTGCCGTGCCGAACATAAACTCATCGGCGACCTGCGCGCGACGACGACAGCACCTGTCATCGGCGTCAGCCATCTGGATCGTCCGGATGATACGCAGAAAATGCTCGCGACAATCGGCAACCCCTACACGGATGTTTTAGAGGATAAGTCAGGAAAAGGCGGCCGTGCCTGGGGTTTGGCTGGCGTTCCCGCTAGTTTCATTCTCGATGCGCAAGGGCAGATTATCTGGCAGCATCATGGACCCATCGACGCCGCGATGCTCAAGGAAGAAATCTTGCCGCGTCTAGCGGCACCATGAGGACACAACATGACAGACCAAGCGGCGCCCCGTGACGCGATGGAATTCGATGTTGTCATTGTCGGCGGTGGGCCGGCGGGATTGGCATGCGCCATTCGCCTCAAACAATCCGCGCCGGATTGCAGCGTTTGCCTCATTGAGAAGGGTGCCGAGATTGGCGCGCATCTGGTTTCGGGTGCAGTGCTGGAGCCGCGGGCGCTCGATGAACTTTTGCCTGACTGGCGTGACCGCGATGCGCCGGTGAAGGTTGCGGTGACCGAAGACCAATTTATGTTTCTGACCGCAAAGAGCGCTTGGCGTTTGCCGACGCCGCCCAGTATGAATAATCACGGTAATTTTATTATCAGCCTCAGTCAATTCGCGCGCTGGCTGGCACAGCAGGCGGAAGCGCTGGGTGTTGAGATTTACCCCGGCTTCGCGGCGGCAGAGATTCTTTACGACACTGAAGAACGCGTTTGTGGCGTGGCCACGGGCGATGTCGGTATTGGGAAAGATGGTGCGCCGACGGAGCGCTTCGCTAGCGGCATGGAGCTCCGTGCGAAACAAACCGTGTTTGCCGAAGGCTGTCGCGGGTCACTGACCAAGCAGCTCTTCAAGCGCTTTGCGCTCGACCGCGACTGTCAGCCGCAGACTTACGGGCTGGGCATCAAGGAAGTTTGGGAGGTTGATGCCGCGAAACATCGTCCTGGTCTGGTTATGCATAGTATCGGCTGGCCGCTCGATGCACAGACCTATGGCGGCAGCTGGCTCTATCATTGGGAGAATAATCTCGTCTCCCTCGGCTTTGTCGTGGGGCTCGATTACCGTAACCCGCACTTGTCGCCTTTTGAAGAGATGCAGCAGTTCAAGCAGCACCCGCTGCTGCAGGATTTATTGCAGGGTGGGCGGCGGATTGCCTATGCGGCACGCGCACTGGTCGAAGGCGGCTATCAGTCGATTCCGCGTCTGACTTTCCCAGGAGGCTTGCTGATTGGGGATAGTGCCGGTTTCCTGAATGTCGCAAAAATCAAAGGCAATCATACGGCGATGAAATCTGGCATGGTCGCCGCCGAGGCTTTGGCGCTGCATCTTGGCGCTGACACTGCTGGTCCCGAAGTCACCGCCTATCCGGAGCAGCTGCGTCAATCATGGCTCTGGGATGAGCTCTATCGGGTGCGGAATGTGCGTCCGGCCTTCCGTTATGGGCTATATCCGGCTATGGCCTATAATGCGCTCGACCAAGTGGTTCTGCGCGGCAGGGCGCCCTGGACGCTTCTCCATCAAGGCACCGATCATGCAGCGTTGCTACCAGCGCGGCAGACCGCCGCTATCGCCTATCCGAAGCCAGATGGTGTGACCCGTTTCGACCGGCTTTCGTCAGTATTTCTGACTGGGACAAACCATGAAGAAGACCAGCCGTCGCATC
Source organism: Alphaproteobacteria bacterium (assembly GCA_017996055.1). GTDB lineage: Bacteria > Pseudomonadota > Alphaproteobacteria > UBA9219 > RFNS01 > JAGOHT01. The sequence continues at coordinate 18,018 of JAGOHT010000017.1, read as the reverse complement.
TGCGTCTCGCCGACCCCGCCACTGCGATTAAGGTTAACTATAACCTCTATGACGCGCCGGAAACCCGCTATTGCCCAGCGGGCGTCTATGAAATCGTGAAAACTGGGGACGCGGCGCAGCTGATCATCAATGCCCAGAATTGTATCCATTGCAAAAGCTGCGATATTAAGGACCCAACTCAGAATATTAACTGGGTGACGCCAGAGGGCGGCGGCGGACCGAATTATCAGCTGACCTGAGCCGGTGTAGCACCCAATTTGTGCGCTTTTCACCTTCGCATTTCGGTGGCGCGGTGCTACGCTGACACAGCGCGTTATGTAGGCCTTTCGTGATGTGAAGCGCTTGAATCGTTTCGTCAGAGGGTGCAGTTACTCGCTTACTCAGGGCCAGTGTCTGGCGCGTGTGATGAGGTGGATCATTCGTAACACGAGCGTATTACTACTGGCATTAGGGTTGTTTTTTCTTGCGCCGGCTTTGCGCGCCGAGACCCTAGTGAGCACCCGTACGCTGCTCGACAATTTTTTCGGGGTCAATCTGCATCTCGATAATTGCTGCCGTGGCCAGTATGAGAATTTGAAGGCCGTCATAGACCACATCAATTATATAGGTGCAACGCGATTGCGCGATTGGGCGGTCGCACGCCCTGGTGTCTTTGAACGATGGCAGAGTGTTTATAAGGCAACCGGCGCGCCTTTTCATGCCTCAATACCTGCAGCATCACCTTCCCATCAGCGTATCGCTTTAGGGGTCATCAAAGACTGGCTGCATAAAACGCCGGGGATGATTGACGTCATCGAGGGAGGGAATGAAGAAGATACGCCATATCCCAAGAAGCTTGGCGCGACTCTCGCGGATACTGCGGCATTGCAAGCTGAAGTCTACGTCCTCGGTCGCAAAGCCGGGGTTAGAGTCGCGCAGTTGAGTGTGGGGGCAGGTTGGTATCCGCCCTATTATGAAGGGAATTACAAGAAATTTGGCAAGCCGCCCGCCGATTACGGCAATGCCCATACTTATTTGTTGCCCGGCGTTGGTCCGACATATGCGCTGAAGCGGGTGGGCAATCTTGCGGCCTGGTCGGTTGATGGTAAACCCGTTGACGTGACAGAATTTGGTTTTTATCGCACTAAAGCGCAGCCGGAGTCGCTTTCAACAGCTTATATGCATCTCGCGCCGTTTGCTTCTTATCTGCTCGGCCATAAATACATGCTAGTCTATGCCCTACATGACGATCCTTCGAATGCTATGGGCTTTTACGATACTGCGGGCAAGGCGCGGGCGCATGCCGATTACTGGCATGTGACGACACGGCTGCTCGCCGACGCGGGCGGTAAGTCGCTGCCGCCCAAGACCGCGAGCATCAGCTTCAGCGATCAGCGTGGATCAGGCAAAGGTTCGGCGGGTATCAAAAATGTACCGATGTATAAATCCGATGGTTCAGTCTGGATCGTGACTTACGATGAGGTGGCCAAGGTGGGTACAACCGATGCGTCGCAGACCATTACCTTCGACAAGACCTATCCGGTGGTGCAGGTTCTCTCCGGTCGTACCGGAGCCGAAGTGCAGCGTTTGAATAATGCCCGCAAAATCTCGGTGCGTCTGCCCTCTAACCATCTATTCTTCGTCGTGGCGGGGTCAAAGCCGGTTATCTACAAACCCTAGCCGGATTCCCAAACGCGCGCGCTTTCGTTAGACTATGCACCGGTCTTTCGGGAGAAGCGGTGTGTCTATCGGGAAATGCGGTCTGAGGTTGGGTGCGCTGGCAGGGGGTATGCTACTGGCGGCGTGTACGATGCCTAGCGGACCTATGGTGGCGTATCAGCGTGTAGCGTTTGAAGATCTCCCTGGTTGGGATCAAGACGACCTCAAGGGCTTTGCTGATGCCTGGCGCGTCTCTTGTGCCGTGGCCGCGCCGCGTTGGCGCACGGTGTGTGCCAAGCAACCAACGCGTGACAGTGACTGGCGCGCTTATCTCACGGACAATTTTATCCCTTGGCAGGTGACCACGGCATCGGGAGGAAGCGGTCTCTTCACCGGTTATTATGCGCCGGAGTTTACGGCCAGCCTGGCGCGACAAGGGCGCTTTACCGCGCCCATCTATGGAGTGCCACGTGATTTGGTCTTGGCGGATCTTGGCGCATTCAAGCCGGAACTACGCGGCCAGCGCCTGACCGGTCGCATCGAGCATGGACAGTTTGTACCATACCCAGACCGGTCGCGGATTACCGCGCATGGTGTGGATGCGCCGGTGCTGGCCTGGGCGGCCGACCCAATCGATGTTTTTATCCTGCAGGTGCAGGGATCGGGCCGCGCCAGACTGGTTGAAGGGGGTGCTCTGGATTTGGGCTATGCCGGACAAAATGGGCAGCCTTATGTTGCCATTGGCAAAGTACTGAAAGAGCAGGGCGCGTTTTCGGAGGGCCGCGTGACCATGCCGCGCATCCGCGCATGGCTTGCCGAGCATCCGGAGCAGCAGGCGGCGCTCTTGAACCAGAATCCGTCCTATGTCTTTTTCCGCCCGCTCAAAGGTTCAGCGCAGGGGGCGCAAGGTGTAGAACTGACCGCAACGCGCAGTCTTGCTGTTGATCCGCGCTTCACTCCCCTCGGCACACCCGTCTGGTTGGCGGCCGAGCATCCCGACGGTGGTTTTCTGCAGCGCCTGATGGTGGCGCAGGATACCGGTGGCGCGATTAAAGGCGTACTTCGTGGCGATGTCTTTTGGGGTTATGGGGACGATGCCGAGCGGCGCGCGGGCGTGATGCAAAGTCAGGGGCAATTTTATGTGCTCTACCCCAAGGGGGAGCAGCCAGCAGCCGGAGCGCCCGACAATGAAGGATGAGCAAGGCTGGGAACAATTCAAGCGTGGCGTAAAACGACTGAAGATGGGTGTTGCGAAGCCGGTGATGCGGCTAGCGGCGGTGCCGCAAGCGGCGCCGACACAACGACCGGTGCCGCGTCAAAAGTTGGACTTGCCAGCAGGTACGCCGCCGAACAAGCTCAGCTCTGCGCGGCGCCTCCTGCCTGTGCTGACACAGGTTGATGATCCACAACTGCTGCGCCGTATTGAACAGGGGACGACTAAGATTGATGCGTCGCTCGACCTGCACCACCACACCGAATCGGGGGCGCACCAGGCGGTTCAGGACTTTCTGGTTCAAGCACAGCAAAGGCGCTGGCGAATATTACGGATTATTACGGGCTGCGGCAGCGTTCTGCGACCGGCTCTACCTCGCTGGCTTGCTGTAAGCCAGGCAACGCTTGGCATTCGTTGGATCGCACCGGCCGCGATGCGTCATGGTGGCGCCGGCGCGACTTACATCGTTTTGCGAGGTGATAAAAGTCGTTGCAAGTAAAACTATAACTTCTATGCTTTCTCTTTACTTATACTATAGTCAAATTGACTTTCCTATAAGTAAGCATCGCGCGCTTTTCTCCGCATTCTTGCTCGTGGAGTATTCCGCTTGCCTTGCCTGCGTATTTTTGGGTTCGGTGCGGCGGCTGAATGTCGTACAGCGAGCTAACGCTGTAAAAATTCATAACTCTGTGGATAATTCTTAAAAAATTAACCATAATTCTTGTAAATTCATTTAATATCAGCTTGGTAACATTTTGTCTTTTAACCAAGGTCATGAAATATTTGGTGATATTAATCTCTGAGTGGTGAATTCAGATTGACAGTTAAACTATCCTTCACCATCTTCGGCGAAAGTCATGACTGAGTAGTCTGGGACGCAGTCGTAATCATTCCTCGAACCAGGACGTTGCGCTTGAAACTTCTCTCCGATCTGCGCCTGAATAATACTCAGGTAAGCGAACAGTTCACTGCGCTCATTCTGGCGGGTGTTGCTGCCGTGGTCATAGGCGGAGTTGCCCATATGGGTGCTCACCGCCATCAGGCGGCGCGTATGACTCTGCCATCTTTTGCGCCGACCCGTGCGGTGGATGATTTCAGCAATAGTCAGCCGATTATTCGTTCGGTGCAGGATTTGCCGCCGGCCGTCGTGCCGGTTGCGACCGCAACCGAGAAGCCGCTGATGGTAGAATCCGCTCCGGCACCAAGCTTTGCAATGAGCGGGACCTTGCCGCCGATTGCTTTGGCGCCGATCGTGACCCCGTGGATCGCTGAGACTGCCAATGCCATCGAACAGGTCGCAGCGAAGCCGGAGCACATTGTTCGCACCGCTGAAATGACCCGCAGCAATGCACTTCAAAACCTGTTGAGTGTCGAAGCGGATTTGGAGAACGCAGAGGTTGCAGCCATTACCAAGGCGCTAGCCGCTGTTTATAAGGGCAGATATCCGCGTGGTCTTGAAGTTAGCCTACGTTTCACCCGTTTAGGCGATGAAGAGACCTTTGATGGTTTGACGTTCCAGCCGGAGCCGACACTGGAAGTGAATGTTGCGCGTTTGGCTGATGGCAGCTTTAAGGCGGATAAAATCGTCACACCGCTGGAACGCCAGCGCAATGCCATTGCGGGTAATATTCGCACAACCCTGATTGAAGCAGGGCTTGAACATGGTGTGCCGCGTAGTGTTATGTCGGCGATGGTGCGCGCTTTCTCGCATGAGATTGATTTTCAGCGCGACGTGCATCCAGGCGACAAGTTCCGTGTCCTCTATGACCAGCCGCACAGCAAGAATGGCCAGCCGGTTGGCGATGCCACGATTATCTACGCCGCCATCGAGACGAGTGGCGAGAAACATGCGATTTTCCGCGTTATCTATAGCGATGGCACCGCCGAATATTTCAACGATCAGGGTGAGAGTGTGCGGCGTGGCCTGATGCGTACTCCTATTGATGGCGCGCATGTCACCTCGACCTATGGAATGCGCCGCCATCCGATTTTGGGTTATAGTAAGTTCCATCAGGGCGTCGATTTCGCAGCTCCACAAGGGACGCCGGTTCTCGCGGCTGGCGATGGCGTTGTGCAGGATGTCGGCTACCGCAGCGGCTATGGCAATTTTGTTTTGGTGCGCCACCGCACCGGGCTGGAAACAGCCTATGCCCATATGAGCCGGTTCGCCCGTGGGATTGGCAAGGGCGATACGGTCAATCAAGGCGATATTATCGCCTATGTGGGGTCAACGGGGCGCTCGACCGGACCGCATTTGCATTTTGAAGTGCGCGTCGACGGTCAAGCCATCAACCCGATGAAGGTTAATATGCAGGCGGGCAGCAAACTCAGCGGCAAGGGCATGGCGCAGTTCAAGGCAGGGAAGGTCGCGATCGAGGCGGAGTTCCGCCGTCGTGCCCTTGCCAGTACAGCGGAAACGATGAAACTTGCGGCGGCGCCGCGTGGTCCGACCGCGAAGGTCAAGTAGTCGATGATGAGCGCGGCGCTGGGAACGGCTGGGGGCGCTCTGCTCCTGCTGCTGGCGCTCCCCGCGCAAGCTACGGAGACCAGTGTCCCTTCAATAGGCGCAGGCAAGATAGACACGGCCTATGTTGGGACCTGGCAATATCCTGGGCATACGGTTTGGATAACGATTAAGCCAGACGGCAAGGCCTTTCAATGCCGTGTCGATAAGGATGGCACGACGGTTTACCGCGCCAATGGTGTAGTGAAGGGCGATAAGGTTAAATGGGATCTGCTGTGGGGCGAAGATAAAATCACGGCCCGTCCGCCAGGCGCTATCGTCTTGAAGGGCAAATACGGCACCTTCCATTACATCACAGCGCTCGATGCGGAAGCCGATGTTTGTCGTGACCGCAGTGGCGAATAAGCCCGCTGGTTCAGACGATGCGTGTAAGTGCTGAACTCATCAGTTGGCTATAAGCGCTTTTGCGGCGCTGCGTGCTAGCCGCGCTCAGTTTGACCAGGGTTGGCTTAGCCCCGCCATGCGCCGCTAGACGAAAATACGCGATGATAAATAAACGAACCGAGGCGGTGAGGTTTGTGCCCGTCTTGCGTTCGGCGATGATCGCGCACAATTCGCCAATCGACTTCGCTTCGCGTTCTCCGATATCTTCAAGTGCTTCCCAGAGCGCGGTCTCCAAGCGAATCGAGGTGCGCTTGCCGTCAAGACGGATATTCCGACTTTGAAAGCCATTGTGGGGTGCAGATTTTTTCGGAGATTTTGCGTTCGCGTTCATTGTTCTGCCTATGCCACGCTGTGCTGAAGCCAAGAGGTCGTGGGCATGAAACGAAGGGCTAGACAACAAAAAATGGACATCCGTGAACTCAAAAACAACACAACACAAGCAAGAAACTGCCTAACATGATTACACCAAATTGTATATGGGAATTGTATCGTGCAGCCCTGAATTGCAATGCGGAGAACTAACCGGCGGCCAGACGCCGATAGCTGAGGGCTTCCGCAATATGGGGTGCCTGAACCGGTTGGCTCTGCGCCAGGTCAGCCAAGGTACGTGCCACGCGCAGAACGCGGTGATAGCGGCGCGCCTTCCTCCTCGGTATTGGTGTGCAAAACCTGGCCATTGGCATGATGCTGGCCGCGATAGCGTTCGGCCTGGATGGTGTGGGCGGCGGCAACCCGCGCAGCCACCACGGCGCTATCTTCATGTGGCGACGCAGGCTCAGGTCGCTGACCCTGACCGCGCCAACTTCACTGACGCAGTCGATACGGTCAAACAACGGGCCGGAAATCCGGCTTTGAAATTCCTGGTCGCATTTTGGCGCGCGGCCGCAACCCTGCGACGGGTCGACCATGTGATCGCAGCGGCAGGGATTTATGGCAGCGACCAGCTGGAATCGCGCCGGGTAAGTGAGATGACGATTGGCTCGGGCGACGACGACGCTGTCGGGTTCGATAGGCTGGAACAGCGCTTCCAGTGTCGGGCGCAGGAATTCTGGTAACTCATCAAGGAAAAAGACGCCGTGATGGGCGAGGGGAATTTCACCTGGCTTGGCGGGTTGGCGCCCGCCAATCAGCGCCGATTGGGTGGCGGAGTGGTGTGGGTCGCGGAAGGGACGACGTTGCAGAAATTTTCCGTCGCTGAGCAAACCGGCGAGCGAATGAATCATCGACACTTCGAGCGCTTCGGCGGGGCTGCGCGGCGGCAAAATACCTGGGAGCCGCGCGGCAGCATACTCTTGCCAGAGCCGGGTGGGCCAATCATCAACAGGTTATGGCCGCCTGCCGCCACGACCTCAAGCGCGCGCTTGGCGCTTTCCTGCCTTTGATGTCTCGTGAAGAGGTCGGGCAGATGTTGCGCTGTGCGATCCTGCGGCTGCGCCTGGGGCGGCTGAGCAGTTGCGCGGCTTTGAAGTGGTTGATGAGCGCCAAAAGGTTTGGCGCGGCCAAAACAGCAACCTCACCGGTCCAGACTGCTTCGCTGCCATTGCCCGCCGCGCAGATCAGGCCACAGCCGAGCGCATTGGCATGGACGGCGGCAGCGAGAATGCCGACGACGGGGGGCAGGCCATCGTCGAGTGCTAGTTCACCGAGCGCCACAAAACGCGCCACCTCCTCCGACCGAATAATCGCCATCGCGGCAAGCAGGCCAAGGGCGATGGGCAAATCGAAATGGTCGCCTTCTTTCAGCACGTCGGCGGGAGCGAGATTGACGGTGATACGCTTTGCCGGCAGTGCCAGCCCCCCCCATTTTTTAGCATGGAGCGCGGCACGCACCCGCTCGCGGCTCTCCGCGACCGCTTTATCCGGCAAACCAACGATGTTGAAGGCGACGATGCGCGGCTACATCTGCAACTGCGCGTCAATCGCCAGAACGTTGGTGCCAGAAAAAGCGACCGTGTTGATGCTGGCGACCGAGGTAACCTCAGAAAAGCCAATATTAACCTCTGTGGCGTGGAATTTGTCTCAATTAGTTTCAGGGGGCTATGATAAAAACCATTCAGTAGAAAGAACGCAAAGCATGGATATACGCACACATCTTTCGATACTCCAGCAAGATATCCGCGCTTATCACACGCTGGGTACGGGTCGACATGTCTGGGCTATCGTGCATCCGGAGCATCGGGATGAAGCCTTGCTACTGGAACGCCCCAGCACTGTTGTTGTGAAGGGCGTTGCCGTGCAAAGCAGTGCGCGCCGTGCTCACGTTCGAGCGGTGGAGTTTGCGCGCAAATATGATCGCTTTCTGACGACTGGACTTAATCGCCAGGATGGTGGGCTTTATGTGCATTCGGCTCTCCTTGATAGCGTTACGCCGAAAGAGATCGGCGCGCCGATTACATTGCGCCATGCTGGCCAGCCTGATTTTGTTGTGGCATCTGCACGTCTTGTAACGCGCATTCAAGGGAGTCCTTTGCATTACCTGGACTTCGTCGATCCGACCGCGCCGCTGGCCAATCCCGACAAGCTGAATAGTTTGGCGAAGGATGTTGCCCACTGGATGTTCACATTTCACCATGACGTTAGCCCAAAAACGATGGCGCGTTATCGTGTTGAAGAACAATTCGCGAAAGTTGGTGCCAGTTTGACGCGGCGTTATGAGCATTGCGACAAGTATGAGTTTTTCGTAAATCGCACGATGCGCGATGCTATTCAGTTGCAGCAGGGGCAGTTGGGGCAAGGTGAGTCGTCGGACAAGCTGCACGAACGGATAAACCGTGGGTTGGAGCGTACTGGGGCGACGACGGAGGCTATCCACGACATTGCGATGACAGTGGGCAAAAGACTGGCGCAGATATTGCCGCAGGACCGAGTTGGACTCGCCCATACTGACCTGCATCCAGGTAATATCATCACCGATAGTACGCACACAAATGTCAACGGCGTGTGTGACTGGGCGAATGGCACCCTAGCCCCCCATTCACTAGACTTTGCTGGTATCGGGCAGGCACGCGGGCTGCTGCCGCGCGTTATGTCGCACTATCAGCAGCTTGAGCAGAACCGCGGCGTCGGTCAGCCTATTCTCGCCGAGGCTGTCTACGGTCTGGCTGCAATGCGTCAGCTCTTCTTTGCGGTCAAGGCCATCAAGAGCGGACAGGACGATTCCCTTGCCTATTTTTCCTGGCAGCAGGTTGGTGAGTCTGTGCGGGAACTTGCTGCTATCGCACCTGATCGTTATGCGGGGCTGGTTCGTCACGCCGCGCTGCCCGCGCGCCATAGCGTTCTCCCGCTGCTCCCGGTCGTGCCAGCGCGCCCAATGGACAATAGCAGTGCTGAGCCTTAGAGACTCTGTATTGCTGTCGTGATCGCTTCGCACCGTGAGGTCACTGGTACGCCGGGGCTGGTAGTCGTGTCGTGGCACGGAGCGGGCACGGGGGCTTCACCGCTTGCGGCGCTTCGCAACCGCCATACTGGCTGACGCCAAATCTTGGGTGGCGACCTTGATACAGACGGCTATGGTTAATGTGTATGCAGACGGCGGGGTTAGAAGCCTAGTCTGAATTTTTTTACATCTGATTGATAAATAACACATGTTTCCATTAATTATTTGCTCTTGCTTTAGAGTATAATCACCCGAGAACATGAGGGATACGATGGAAGCAGCTGAGCATATTGAACGCATAACTTTGAAGCCCAAGGACTATTATACACTGGGGCTTGGAACAAGCTGCTGGGCTGTTGTCAACCACAACCTGCGTGACGAGGTTGTGCTGCTTGAGCGGCCTAAAGAGATGCAGTTGCAGACGGCTGTTCTTAAGGATCCGTTTGCTGGCAGTACTGACCGTATGCATATGCGGGCGACTGGTTTTGCCAGAGCCTATGATCGTTATCTTATTCCTGGGTTGCAGCGTGAAGATGGCGGACAGTATCAGCACTCGACCCATCTATCTTCGATTAGTCCAAAGCAATTTGGTGCTCCAAAGCTATTTCATCTAGGTCGGGGGGCACTGTTTCCAGCGCATTCTGTTCGCGTCGTTCAGAGAATTCAAGGGACGGCGTTAGATTTTCGTTCATTTGCACAGCCCTCTGCTCCACTAGGTGAGCCCAGCCGTGTTGATGCCTTGGCAAAGGATATCGCACACTGGCTTTTCACCGTGCATCACAAGATTAGTCCAAGAGCAATTGCTGGGAACAACGTCAATAAGCAATTTGCGGATGCAGGTGTTGCTGCAACCGGGCGATTTGAGCAATCAGAAAAATACAAACTCTTCGTGCCTAGGAATCTGCTTGAACTTGAGACCATGCAGTCGAATATGGCAAACGGAACGATGCAGCCTGAGATTAGAGAACGCATTGGCCGTAATCTACAGGCAATTGGCGCCTCAATGCCTATGCTTGTAGAAACTGCAAGAGTTATCGCTGATCGTTTAAGAGTGGCCCTGGCAACTGATCGCTACGGACTAATCCATTCTGACGTGCACCCTGGTAATATCATTGTTGATAGTACCCAGACAAATGTGAATGGGGTGTGCGATTGGGCAAATGGTACGATGGGGCCACAATCGACCGATTTTGCAGGTCTTGGTATCGCGAAGGGATTGCTGCCGAAAGTCGTGGAGCATTATGGGCGTTACGAAAAGCAGTATGGCGCCAATTCAACAGTCAATCCCGAGGCCATCTACGGAATGGCGGCCATGCGGCAACTATTCTTGGCATTCAAGCAAATTAAGTATGGCGACATGAGTCCTGATGCGCAGGCATCTTGGAGACAGGTAAATGAATCGGTCAACGAGTTACGCAAGATAGATCCTAAAGCCTATCGAACGCTCGGCCGCAATCTTGCTCGCGGAAGCCGTATGCAGGCTGCGCGGCAAAAAATAGAGCCAATAGAGACGCATCCAATTTTAGTGCATCCCGGTGTGCGGCTAAGTCCGTGACAATTTACCGCTGCATCTATCAGCTGTCATAGCTGACCAAGCTCGTCACCGGTACGCCGAGCCTGTCGCGGCCTTTTAGGAAACCGAGCTCAATCACGAAGGCGGCGCGGGTGACGACAGCGCCGACTTGCTGACAGAGCTTGATAGCCGCCTGTGCGGTGCCGCCAGTAGCCAGCAAATCATCGAGAATGACGACTCGCTGCCCCGGCTTGAGGGCGTCTTGCTGAATTTCAATGGTGTTGCTGCCATATTCCAGCGTGTAGCTATAGCGGATGGTCGCGCCAGGGAGTTTGCCCTTTTTGCGTACCATAATGAAACCCGTATTCAACTCCAGCGCCAGCGGGGCGGCGAGCAGAAAGCCGCGCGCATCGATGCCTACTAATAAGTCAGGTTTATCGCCTTGAAGTTCTTCCGTCAGCCGGTCAATCGCCGTGCGCCAAGCCAGCGGGTGCGCCAGCAGGGTTGAAATATCGTAAAACAGGATGCCAGGCTTAGGAAAATCGGCGATGCCGCGAATATGGGCTTTCAGGTCAAGGGTCATGGCATGACTTTCTATAGGGCGCGCGCCCGCTTTCAGGAATTGGCAAGAACTTCGTTACAGAGATGACCAAAAATTAACGAAACGGCAAGGCTTTTTCCTGATAGTGTGGCAGATGGGGGCAGTCGCTTTACGGGCGCTGTCGCTGCCGGTGTATGCCGCTTTACAGGTGGCCATTTTATCAGCGAAGGTCATTCGATGACGACGCAATTAAGCCAAGCCGATGTCGCCCGCCTCTTATCTAATCCCGCGCCCGAAGCGCGCGCCGAAGTTGCTGCCAAGCTGGGGCTTGATATCGACAACCCGCGGATGACAGAAAAAGAGATTGCGTTGGCGCAGGATATCATCCGTGTGTTGGCCAAGGATGTCGCGGTGTCTGTGCGCGAGTCGCTGTCGCAGAGTTTGCGTAAGGCGCAGCGTTTGCCCAAGGATGTTGCCCTGCAGCTGGCGCAGGACGTTGATCAGGTTGCGCTCCCGGTGCTGGAAGATTGTCTCGTCATCACCGATGATGATTTGCTGCAGCTGGTGGGACAGGAAAATGCTTCTGAAGCCAAGTGGACGGCAATTGCCAAACGGCCAGAAGTTTCACCTGCACTGGCTGACGTGCTCGTCGATAAGGGCACGGAGACAGTGGTGGCGACACTGGTGGGCAACCGTGGGGCACAAATTTCAGATAAAAGCCTCAACCGGGCGGTGGATCGCTTTCCGGAAAGCGACAAGGTGCAGGAGCCGCTGGTCAAGCGGGACAAGCTGCCGGTGACGGTGGCGGAGAAACTGGTGGTGCGCGTTTCCGAGAAGCTCAAGGATTATCTGGTCACGCATCATGAGTTGTCGCCTACGATGGCAGCGGACATGATTCTGCAAAGCCGCGAGCGGGCGACGATCAACCTTGTTTCAAATTCTTCCGATGTTGATGTCGAAAAGCTGGTGCAACAACTTTACCGCAACAAGCGCCTGACCGCCTCACTGGTGCTGCGGGCATTGTGCATGGGCGATGTCCCATTCTTTGAAGCCGCGCTGGCGGTGATGGCGAATGTACCGCTTGTCAATGCGCGGATTCTGATTCATGACGCCGGTCGGTTAGGGATGAAATCGCTCTATGACAAATCCGGCTTGCCGCCGAGGCTGTTACCGGCGGTGCGGGTCGCCATCGATGTGGTGCGGGAAACCGAGTTGGATGGCGGCGAGCGTGATATTGAGCGTTACCGCTGCCGGGTCATCGAACGAATATTGACCCAGTTCGAAGATATGCAGCCTGAAGACATCGATTATCTTATCGATAAGCTCGGCGACATGATGGACGACCAGCCCGCCGTCGCGTAAAGCCACGCCGCACAGCCCCTTGCTCCCAATACCAAAAAAGGCTAAAACAGGCTGTCCTGTTGTTCGGCGTATTGCCGAATTTAGGGGCTATTCGTCAGTCTGGAATCTGCATCATGAAGCACACTGCCCATGCCGTTCTCTTGACGCTTGCACTCTTTTCGGCCATGCCGGCCTTGGCCGAGACGGCCGAGCAAATAACAAGCGGTGATCATCCCGAGTTTTTCACCTGTAAGAAGGATGCGGAGTGTGTCGTCGTCAAAGGGCTATGTGGCGAGTGGCGGGTGGTCAATATTGAAAACGAAAAGAAACTTTCCGATGCTATCAATTACCTCAGCCTGGCGACAGTTTGTAAAGAGTATGCGCCGGTACGTGGCAAGCCTGGCGCCGGTTGTTCGCCGGACAAGCTGTGTCAGCTCTCCCAATAATAGGGAATATTTTTACTAAGGATTTCTGATGAATTTGCATGACGCCGGTTTGGCCGCCGCTATTGGTGTGATTGAGGGGCTGACCGAGTTCCTGCCGGTCTCTTCAACTGGCCATATTCTGCTAGCAGACCATTTCCTGGGCTTCGGCAGTCCTGGTGGCGCGTTCGAAATTGTGATTCAACTTGGTGCAATTCTCGCAATTGTCGTGCTCTATTTTGCACGCCTATGGCAGATCGCCATCAATATACCGCAGAGCGCCGCCGCGCGTCGCTTTGTGGGGGCGTTATTGCTGGCGTTCCTGCCCTCTGTGCTCGTTGGCGTTGCGCTGCATGATTTTATCAAAAAAGTTCTGTTCGCCAGCCCGCATTTGATTGCCGTCACGCTCATTTTGGGCGGTTTCGCGATTCTTTGGATAGAAAAGCGCTCCAAGCGTGTAGTGGTCGAAAGTGCTGAGACCATGCCGCTCCGAACCGCTTTCTGGATTGGCTGCTGCCAGTGTCTGGCAATGATTCCGGGCGTCTCGCGTTCAGGCGCAACAATAATGGGCGCAATGTTGCTTGGGGTCGAACGCAGGGCTGCGGCAGAGTTCTCCTTCTTCCTCTCACTGCCCACCATGTTTGGCGCGACCGCCTATGACCTCTATAAAAACCGCGCGGCACTCAATGTTGACGATATGGGGCTCATCGGTATTGGCTTTGTCTGTGCCTTCATCTCCGCGCTCGTTGTGGTGCGGCTTTTTATCGGTTTTATCAGCAAGCATGGCTTCGTACCCTTTGCCTGGTATCGGATTGGTTTAGGCGCGTTAGTCATAGCAGCGCTGGCGCTCGGCTTGTAAAGCGCCGGTTAAAATCTCTGAACCAAATCTTAACAATTTTGACCTCACAGTAACCGCACTGCGGCAGGACAAGGCATGGGCGTAAGCCCGGCTTTGCCCTGCGCGCCGTTCTGGCGGTTGGCTGAACAAAAAATGCCGCTGGTTTTGTGACGGATGAAGGTGTTAGGGATGGCAGGACGCCAGCCGCGACAGATGCCAGGGGGCGAAACGCTGGACAGTGGCGCGCCGCACAGCTTGCTGTGTCGGGCAGGGGTACGCCCGTGCCGCGCCGCCCTGTTACGGCAGCATGATAGTGAGTCCGGCTTTGCCATCGGTGCTATCCTCTTTCTATTGACCATGATTGGCGTCGGCGGTGCGGTGCTTTATAGCGGTTACTCGCAAATTCTCCGCACCAATATCTCGATCACGCGCGAGAACGCCGCCAGAAACGACCTTATCGCCGCCTCACGCACGCTGTCTGCGAGTGCGGCGCTTATCAATGGTGGACTAAATTTACAGCCACCGGCAGTCTTGCCCTTTGCCAGTGCCGATACTGCGAAATTGCCGACGAATTATGCCAATTCCGGTACGACGGGTTCCCCGACCACGGTTGGTGTTATGCAGGCGGGGGCAGGCACAACCCAGCTTGATCCTTGGGGGCACTATTATGTGTATTGCCGTTGGGAGAACGCGACTAGTCCAGGTACTGATCCGGGAATTCTGCTGATCACAGCGGGGCCGGATGGTGTGCTGGATACCAAGTGCGGCGACCTCACGGCGCAGAATGATGACAAGATTCAAATCTTGAGCGTTGCCCAGGCGATCGACCGTGCCAATGTCTGGCAATATCAGACGACGACCGGTGGCTCGGAAGTGCAGTTCGGGATTACGAGCAACGCCGTGCGTGTCACCAACTCCGGCGATATTAGTGCGAACTCGCTCACGCTTGCGGGTGCGTTGAATGCTGGGTCGCTCGCGCTCTCTGCCCCACTGGCGGTTAATCAGGGCGGCACCGGTTCCAGTACTGCAGCGGGGGCACGCAGCAATCTCGGCTCAGGCGCGGTGGGTGATGCGCTGTTTACGGCGGCGACGGCGGGGGGCGGGCGCGGCACCTTGGGCTCCACAACTGTCGGCGATGCATTGTTTACTGCGGCGACAGTGACGGCCGCGCGCAGCACGCTCGGCGCAACGGCGGTTGGCGATAGCGTTTTTACGGCAGCAGATGCCATTGCCGCGCGGGCAGCTCTGGGGGCTCAGGCAGTTGGTGACTCCCTCTTTCAGCAAGATAATGCGGATGATGCGTTGTCAGTTCTTGGCGGTACAGATGTTGGCAAAGACATCTTCACGGCGGTGGATGCAGGTGCCGCGCGGACGAGGCTGGGCGCTACGGCGGTCGGCAGCAGCGTCTTCACGGCGGCGAGCGGGGCGGCAGCGCGCGCAGCGATTGGGGCAGGAGCAACCGGCGATGCCGTGTTCGTTGCTGCCAATCAGACGCAGGCACTCACGGCACTGGGGCTGCTCGGTGGCAGCCTGACGCTCGATGTCGGCATTACCGGCACGGCCAATACAGCGGTGTATCTTGCCGATGGCGCGAATATTCTGGCGGGTGCCGTGCCGATTGCCCATGGCGGCACAGGGGCGACAACTGCGGCGACGGCGCGCAGCAATCTCGGCATGGACAATGCAACGAATCTGACCAGCGGAACATTAAGTTGGTCACGCTTGCCAACGAGCGGCGTATCGGCGGGTTCCTATAACTGGGGCACGGTGAATAGTCAGGGCATCGTTACCGCCGCCAATAATGTCAACATCATCCCGAATACCGTGCAAGGGACTGCGGGGGGCGGGTCTGCGGGCGCTGTCACGGTGATTGGTGGTTCTGGCTTTGGCTATGACAATGACGGTGGCGACGTCAATATCACCGGCGGCGAAGGCGGTGGTGGCTATGTCGCGGGCAGCGTCAATATTACCGGTGGCCAGGATAGCATGGGCACCAATGGCAGCATCAACCTCACGGCCTATCCGGCGGGTGCGATTAATTTAAAAGGGAATACTTACGTCCGTCCTGTAACCGGTACGGGATCCAGCTCACTCAACCTGTGGGGTAACAGTGACTATGACCGTTTCCTCAATTTCACCACCACCGGCACGAATCGCTGGGCGCTGGGGGCGGACAGCACGGCTGAGTCCGGCGGCAATGCGGGCAGCAATTTCGTTATCAGGAATTATGATGATGCCGGGGCATTGCTAGGAACGCCATTCAGTGTCGACCGCGCTACCGGCAATGTGACTATCAACGGTACAGTAACGGCGACGACCTTCATCGGTGCCAGTGGTGGTGCAGGTGCTATCGCCCTCGGCACGAGCGCGACCGGCACCAACCCGGCGCGCAGCGGCGAGCTTGGGACAGGTCTTTATAGTGCCGCCAGTGGTCTTGTCGATATCGCGTCAGTCGGGAATGAAGTCGCACGCTTTAGCAGTTCGGGTATTGATGCCCGTGCTGGGGTTTTCCTGCAAGCAGGTGTTCAAGCCCTGAAACTTTCTGCGACCGGCAATCCGGTGGTGGGCAATACAACGATGAGCATAGCGTCAGCACCACTTTCGGTAGCGGTGGGGCGCAATGCTTTGGCTAGTGTGACTTCGGAAGCAAATAGTGTTGCTGTGGGGCATCGTGCACTCGCCTCAGCTACATCAGCGACCGGGAATACGGCTGTGGGTTACCAGGTTTTGGCGGCAACGACAACCGGCTCTTGGAACACGGCGATGGGCTACCAGGCACTTGCCTCTAGCACAACGGCCGTCTCGAATAGTGCCTTCGGTTATCAGGCTCTTGTAAATACATTGACCGGAACAGCGAACACCGCGGTGGGTATGTCGGCGGCATTCAGTAATATAGGCGGTGGCGGCAATACCGGTGTCGGGTATCAGTCGCTGTATACGAGTTCGACAAATTTTTATAATACCGCTGTCGGGTATCAGGCACTCTATTTCGCTAACGGTAATTTTAACAGTGCTTTCGGGGCGAGCGCACTGCTGAACACGACAACGGGAACGGATAATGTCGCGGTTGGCCGATTGGCGCTGACCGCTAATACTGTCGGGCAATATAATATTGCCGTGGGCAACAGTGCGCTGAGCTCTGCAACCACAGCGGCCGGTCAAGTTGCCGTAGGTTATCAGGCGTTGACAAACGCAACGACTGCTACGGGAAATACGGCAGTCGGCTATCTTGCCTTAGCCAATACGACAACAGGCTCTGGTAATACTGCGCTCGGTTATGCGGCGTTGCAGCTCAACACGACGGGTCAAAATAATATTGCGGTAGGGCAGTTCGCTTTGCGTAATATATGGTCTGCTGCGGAAAATACCGGAAACAGCAATATTGCTATCGGCAGTTACAGTCTTGGCGGAATTACGAATGAGACTAACAATATTGCGATAGGCCATAATGCAGCGGTTTACTCTTATGGCAGCAACATGACGGTCGTTGGTGTCAGTGCCTTAGGCGATAGTTCAAACCACCTTGTTTCGGATGGCAGTACTGTAGTTGGTGCGACTTCATGGAGTTCTGGGGCGTATAACGCCATTCTCGGCGCAGGGGTTGGAGCATACAGTGGCGCATCAGGTAGTGCGAATAGTGCTGTAGGCTACCATGCTCTTTATAACTCGACGACTGGCATTAACAATGTAGCACTCGGTTACTCTGCCGGTTCAATTATCACAACTGGGAGTGACAATCTTATCCTTGGCTATAGTGTGGCGTCGACAACCCTTGCGACTGGCACCAATAATATTTTGCTTGGCACTAGCAGTGCGGTGGATACGCCGGCCGCAGGAACCAGCAACTGGCTCAATATCGGCAACACCATCTATGGCGATTTAAGCAATCATCGCATCGCGTTTGGCAACGCCATCAGCGCGACGACGACGGGCGTGACGTTTGACCTAGGTAACGTGACAGACTCGATGCGTCTACCATTGGGAACGACAGTGCAGCGCCCCACCGGCGCACAGGGCATGCTTCGGTACAACAGCACGACCGGTGCGGGGGTTGTTGAATATTATGATGGGGCAACCTGGCAAAATGTAGCGAGTGGCAGCAGCGCTGGTTCAATTGCGTTGGGTGTGAGCGCAACGGCGAACAACCCGGCGCGTAGCGGCGAGTTGGGGACTGGGCTATTCAGTGCAGCCACCGGTCAGGTTAGTGTCGCCAGCAACGGTGTTGAAG
>JAGOHT010000016.1 GCA_017996055.1 Alphaproteobacteria bacterium | reverse complement strand
CTCATGGAAGAAGAAAAGCAATTGCTTCGGGCTTACAGGAATGAGATTCTAGCCGAAATCGAGATTGAAGAAAAACGCATCATTGCCGAAGAACGCCGGGCCGCCAAAGAAGTCACCGCCCGCAAGCTGAAGCTGGAGGATTGATCATGCAAGTCGCTCTTTACGCCCGCGTCTCAACGACCCGGCAAGCCGAGAATGATCTGTCTATCCCCGACCAGCTGCGCCAGATGCGGCTCTGGGCTGAACGGCTCGGTCATGTCGTGGTCAAAGAATATGTTGAGCCCGGTGCCAGCGCCACCGACGACAAGCGGCCTGTGTTTCAGGACATGGTGCATGACGCCACCAGCGGCAAGGTGCCGTTTCAAGCTGTGATCGTGCATAGCCTGTCGCGCTTCTTCCGCGATCTGGTGCTGGCCGCCATGTATGAGCGCAAACTTCAAAAGGCTGGGGTCGCGATCATCTCCATTACCCAAAGTACCCAGAACGACCCCAGCGGTGAGATGCAACGCCGCATGATCATGCTGTTTGACGAATATCAGAGCAAAGAAACCGCCAAGCACGTCCTGCGCGGGATGCAGGAGAATGCCCGGCAGGGGTATTTCAACGGCTCCAGAGCGCCTTACGGCTACAGGACGATAGACGCCGGGCAGACCGGCATTCAGGGCCGTTACAAGAAGAAGCTGGCGATATTGGAAGATGAGGCCGCCATCGTCCGGGAAGTTTTCAGCCTCTATGTGACCGGCATCGACAGCCCCCGGATTGGATCAAAAGAAATCGCCAAGCTGTTTAACAGCCGGGGCATCACGATGCGTGGCAAGAAATGGGATAGCCAGAAGGTGCTGCGGTTGCTGGCCAACCCGGTCTATACCGGACAGAACCACTTCAACCGGTTCAATGCCAAGACGGGTCGCACCAAGGACAAGGAAGAATGGATTTTGATAGCCGTTCCGGCGATCATCGACTCTGAAATCTACGAACAAGCCGCCAAGCTGCGGGCTGCTTTTGCCCCGACTGCCTGCGCGCCGCGCCGGGAAACCTCCCAAACGCTGCTCACCGGCCTAGTTCGTTGTGGTCATTGCGGTTCGGCAATGGTCATGGCGACCGGCAAGAGCGGACGCTATCGCTACTACAAATGCACCGCCCGGCTGAAACGAGGTAATGCTGCCTGTAAATCCGGCAACCTACCAATGGATCGGCTGGATAATCATATCCTTGATGCCTTCCGTCAGCAGGTCTATTCGCCGGAACATCTGAAAGACGTCATTGCCGATCTGCGCAAAGACACGGCTAAATCTGGCGACGCTGAACAGAAGAAAAAGCTCAAACAGCTTGAAGCAAAACTCCATGAGGCAGAGCAAGCGCTGTCACGCCTGTACGAGGCGATAGAGAAGGGGCTGATCGAGTTGGATGCCGAGCTTAAAGAGCGGCTGCAGGCCCATAAGCGGACAAAAGAGACGGCACTGGCTGAAATCGCCGCCGTGAAGCGGCAGCAACAATCACCGCTGCAGACCATCACGCCGCAGAAGATACAGGCCACGGCCAATATTATGAGCAAGCGAATGGTCATGGCTTCGCCCTATGCCAAAGCCTATCTCAAGGCCTCCGTACGCGAAATAATGATCAAGGACGAGGTTGTGACCCTGAAGGGCGACAGCGCTGCACTTGCCAGCTTGGTGGCCGCAAATGGTCAAATTGAAGGGCTAAACCAGGTGCCCAGATTCAGGGAGGATTGGTGGAGCTGATGAGGATCGAACTCACGACCTCCTCATTGCGAACGAGGCGCTCTCCCAGCTGAGCTACAGCCCCACACGTCCGGCAAGCCGTTGTTATGCTGCGGGCTAATCCGGCTGTCAAGCCGCAAAGCGGCCTGGTCGCAACGCCCAAAGGAGAAAATAATCAGCCAGCTTCAATAGCTTGCCAGACCAACCATTGAGGGTTACCTTGCGGCCAACTGATTGACCAACTGCTGGAGGGTGCGATGACATCTATAATGCAAATCCTACATATCATCATCTCATTCTATATGTGGCTGCTGATCGGCGCCGCTATTTTCAGCTGGTTGCTCGCATTTAACGTCATTAATTCCCGCAATGCGGTAGTCGCCCAAATCGGCGACCTCTGCCGCCGTTTGACGGAGCCTGCCCTGCGTCCTCTGCGCCGCTATGTGCCGACAGTGAACGGCATAGACCTGTCATTTCTCGTGCTGTATTTTGGTCTGCTGTTTATTCGCATCCTGATTCAAAATAATTTTCCGGTTTGGTGAGCCATGACGGCAAAGATTATTGACGGCAAAGCGGTTGCGGCGGGCTTGCGGCAGGAGATTGCTGCGGCGGTGGTGCAACTTAAGGCGCGTCATGGTCTGGTGCCTGGCTTGGCGGTGGTGCTGGTGGGTGAAAACCCCGCCAGTCAGGTCTATGTCCGCAACAAGGACAAGGCGGTGCAGGAAGTGGGCATGGCGTCTTTTCCGAAGCACTTGCCTGCTGATACAACGCAAGCAGCCTTGCTAAGCCTAATAGCGCAACTCAATGCAGACCCCAAAGTGCATGGTATTTTAGTGCAGCTGCCTCTGCCGTCGGGGCTTGATGCGGATGCTGTTCTCGCCGCTGTTGATCCGGCGAAGGATGTGGATGGTTTCCATTATGTGAATGCTGGCAAGCTGGCGTCGGGCTTGCCTGGGTTAGTGCCTTGCACGCCAATGGGCTGTATGCTTTTGCTTAAGACGGTGCTCCGGGATTTGGATGGGCTTCATGCCGTGGTAATTGGCCGGTCGAATATCGTCGGCAAGCCGGTCGCTCAACTGCTGCTGCAGGCTAACTGCACGGTGACTATAGCGCATTCGCGCACACGCGATCTGCCTGCGGTATGTCGCCTGGCGGATATCGTCGTGGCGGCAGTTGGCAAGCCGGAGATGGTGCGTGGTGTTTGGCTAAAACCTGGGGCGACGGTCATTGATGTGGGCATCAACCGTATTGCGCTGCCTGATGGTAAATCGAAGCTAGTCGGTGATGTGGCTTATGACGAAGCCGCCGCTGTCGCTTCTTCCATCACGCCGGTGCCTGGCGGCGTAGGGCCGATGACGATTGCCTGCCTGCTGCGCAACACCTTGCAAGCCGCGTGTATGCGGAGTGGCGTGGCGTTGCCGCCCGCGTGTGCAGCATGATTACCGCTTACTGCCGCCAGGAAGGCAAGGTCGTTGCCATTCCTGTCTCGGAAAACTCGACCATGCCGCCGGATATTTTGTGGCTAGATTTGCATGCGCCGAGCGATAGCGAACGTGCGATTGTCTCGCAGGCCATCGATGTCGATGTGCTGACGCGTGCCGAGATGGAAGAGATCGAGGCATCCAGCCGACTTTATGTTGAAGATGACGTGCTCTATCTCACCACGGCGATTTTGGTGGGCGCGGAAACTGAAGACCCAGAGCTTTCTGATCTGACACTAATCGTTTCGCCGAAGCACCTGGTCATTGAGCATTTCAGCGACCCGAAATCGGTCGTCATTTTTGCCGCGCGGGCACGGCGCGACCCCAAACTCGTGGACGGCGTTTATAATGCGCTGCTGGCGCTGCTGGACGCGATTGCTGACCGCACTGCCGATGGGTTGGAGCAGACTGGTAAGCGCGTTGACCAGCTTTCGCGCCGGATTTTCTATCGGCCAGAAGCGACTGAGATTAAGCGCCGCTTGCAATTGCGTGATGGAAAGCGTGGTTCCGGCCATGCAGCGCGGCGTTTGCGCGAAATTCTCTATGACGTGGGTAGCACCGGCGACATGCTGCACCGGAGCTATCACTCAATTACCGGCATGATCCGCATGACCGCCTTTTTGGCGCAAGTGCTGCCCGAGCGGCTCAATGCCGAGCAAATCGCGTTGCTTCATACGCTGCAGAGCGATTTGAAATCGCTGCATGACCATGCCGATTTCATGATTCAGGAAACCACTTTTCTACTCGATGCCACCTTGGGGCAAATCAATAACGAACAGAACGATATTTTCCGTATGCTCTCGATGGCATCGGTTATCTTCATGCCTTCGAATTTGCTGGCCGGTTTCTATGGCATGAACGTGGTGCTGCCGGGGGCAGGGGCGGCGTCGGCTGCTTGGGTCGTTTTCAGCGTCATGGCGTTCTCGATGATCATGTTCCTGATCTATTATAAACGCCGCGGCTGGTGGTAGACGCCATGCGCGTCCTTTTCATCACAGCGAACCGCATTGGCGATGCAATCCTCTCCACCGGCTTACTGCGTCATGTAGTTGAAGCACACCCCGATGCAGAAATCACAGTGGTTTGTGGACCGCTCTGCGTCGATTTATTCCGCGCCGTGCCAGGGTTGGACAAAATAATTCCGTTGCAAAAAGCCAGTTGGAACCGACACTGGCTAGGCTTGTGGTGGCGTTGCCTGCCTGCTTATTGGGATATCATCATCGATTTACGCAATACAGCGATTAGTCGTCTGCTGCTGCATGGCCAGCGCTATGGTTATAGCCACAGCGACGATACGCAGCACAAGGTGGTACAAAATGCCACCATCATGCGGCTTGCTGTGCCGCCCGACCCCAAAATCTGGGTGAGCGAGGCTGATCAAGTTGAGGCACAAACCTTGCTGGGCGATGCGCCAGTCATTGCGCTGGGGCCTTCGGCGAATTGGTACCCCAAACAATGGCCGTCAGAACATTTCGCGGCGCTGCTGCGCGATTTCTGCGCCGATGCAGAACTCGCAGCTCATCGTTTTTTGCTGCTGGCAGCAGAGCATGAGCGGGCACAGCTTACGTCTGTGCTGGAGGCCTTGCCGCAGGAGCGACGCATCACGCTTATCGGTAGTTCATTAGCGCTAGGGGCGGCCTGTTTGGAGCGCGCCGAGCTGTTCATCGGCAACGACTCTGGCCTCATGCATCTTGCGGCGGCTGTTGGCACACCGACGCTCGGCCTATTTGGTCCAGGTTATGAAAAAGTCTATGGTCCCTGGGGTGCGCATACTGCCTATTTGCGGACGCCGGAGAGCACGGCCGAGCTTTTGGCGCTGCTGCCCCACCCTGGCGCGCATGAGACTAACCTTATGAAAACATTGACGGTTGACCGTGTGGCAGCAGAAGCACGTCGGCTGTTAAAGAACCATCAACACTCTTCGCCTAAAACATAGACAATCTCCTTCCTTGTGACTGAGGACAGATTGTTCCCGCAACTGCCGATTGAAACCGCGAAAAAGACGGGCATTTCCCAGTTTGTCTGGTGGGTCATGCTCGGCACCGCACCCGTGATGCTGTTCCTGGGGGGGGTCGGGACGTTCCGCCTATTCCAATGGGCGTCGGAACATGATGATATGAGCCCGAGCCTGCTGCTCAATGGCTTGCTGCTTTCCGTTATACCGATGGTGTTCTGCGCGTTTCTGGCGGCAGCGCTAGCGATTAATTTTGTGCGGCAGAAAACTTTGCTGAGCGCACAAAGCGCTATTACGGGATTGCGTAACAAACACAGCTACCAACAAGATTTCATCCGCATCATCGCTGACAACCGCCCAGGCGCGACGATGATTGTCGACGGTGAGGGGCGTTTGTGGTTCGTCAACGCGCAAGCCGCGAGCTTGACGAATATACCGCCTCAAGAAGCGGTTGGCCTCTCCTTTGAGAAAACATTTCCAGAAGCCGATGTGTTGCGACTTCTGCCATTGATTCGTCGTTGTCGCGATTTGGAGACAACAGTTGAGGCCGTGAATAAGGTGACGCGGGGGGATGTACCGCACTATGTAAAATCGCAGGTTATCCCGCTGCCTGCAACATCAAATATGCTCAATGCGGTGATGATCAACGAGGATGACATCACCAATCTGCTGGTCGAGCGCGAAGCGCGTGAACGAATGTTTCGCCAGGTCATTGATACGCTGGTCGCAGTGGTTGACCGTCGTGATCCCTTCGCTGCCGGTCACTCTGTGCGGGTGGGACAAATTTCCAAGGCGATTGCTACGGAAATGAAACTAGGGACAGCGCAAGTCGAAACCGCGGAAATTGCCGGGTTGCTGATGAATTTCGGCAAGGTGCTGGTCCCGCGCGAAATTCTGACCAAGGCTGCGTCGTTAACACCACAGGAATTGCAGCAGGTGCATGAAAGTCTTCTGACCTCGGCCGATATTCTGGCGCTGATTGGGTTCGCGCAGCCTGTGGTGCCGACGCTACGGCAGGTGCTGGAGCATTATGACGGCAGCGGTATGCCAGGTGGTTTGGCCGGTGAAAAAATTATGCCGACAGCGCGTGTCGTCATGGTTGCGAATGCCTTTGTTGCCCTTATCAGTGCGCGTGCCCACCGGCCTGGTTTGAGCGTTGATGCGGCGGTTGAAGCGCTGCAGAAACAGGCTGGTCGGCTCTATGACCCACGGGTCATTGAGGCTCTTATCACCAGTGTTGCCACGCAGCGTCATCTCATCGACTGGCTCCCCATCGTATAATTGTGACCCGCGCGTGCTTGTTTACGCAACTTTAACTCTGTTCAGCGCTAATCCTGCGCACAATTCTAACTTTGTGCAGCCGAATATTCATGCTTCCAGAAACGGAAGTTTCATGTTGGAATATGGCAGTGGTTTACTCACAGAAGGGCGATAGATATGGCATTGGCAACGATTTTGGGCTTTCCTCGCATCGGCAAAAACCGTGAACTGAAGACGGCGCTCGAGGCTTACTGGAAGGGCAAAACCGATCTCGCCGCATTGGGGCAAACGGCTTCCGCTATGCGCGCCGAACACTGGCAGGCGCAACAGGCCAGCGGGCTTGATCTCCTGCCAAGCAATGATTTTTCCTATTACGACCAAACGCTCGATATGAGCGCGCTCTTGGGTGTGATACCGGCGCGCTATGCCTATAAGGGCGGGCCGGTAGAGGCTGCGACCTATTTCGCCATGGCGCGTGGCGCGCAGCGCGACGGCGTGGATGTCCCTGCGGCCGAGATGACCAAGTGGTTCGACACGAACTATCACTACATCGTGCCGGAATTTACCGCTGGGCAAAAGTTTGCCATCAGCAGCAACAAAATATTTGACGAATTTGCCGAAGCGAAGGCACGAGGACTTAAAACCCGGCCGGTGCTCATCGGCCCGCTGACTTATCTGCTACGTGGTAAGGGACTGGCTAATCCGCTCAGTTTGCTCGACGCGATTTTGCCGGTTTATGCTGAAATATTGAAGCGCCTAGAACAAGCAGGTGCCGAATGGGTACAGCTTGATGAGCCGACACTTGTGCTCGACCTCGACGAGGCGACGCGCTTGGCTTATGGGAAGGCCTACGCGGCGTTGCGCCAGGTCAGCAAATTGAAGTTGTTTGTGGCGACCTACTTTGGCAGCCTGGGCGACAACCTGGCTACGGCGCTGCAATTGCCGATTGATGCTCTGCATATCGACCGTGTGGGTGGCAAGGATCCAATTGAGAAAATTCTTGCGGCGCGTCCCGCCGCGTTGATTTTGTCGCTCGGTGTGGTTGATGGTCGGAATATCTGGCGCAACAACCTCTCCGCTTCTTTGACGCAGCTGGAGGAATTTGCTGCGAAAATTGGCCAGGAACGCATCTGGGTGGCGCCGTCCTGCTCGCTGCTACATTCCCCGTATGATTTGGCGGCTGAAACATTGCTGGATGCGGAACTCAAGGAATGGTTGGCTTTCGCGCAACAGAAGCTGATTGAAGTCGTCACGCTGACGAAGGGCTTGAACCAAGGGCGTGCGGCGATTGCAGACGCGCTGGCGGCTAGTGATAAAGCAGTGGCAGCGCGAAAGAGCGCGCGCCGCATTCATAATCCCGCCGTTGCGGAGCGCTTGTTGAAGCAGCCCTTGACGGCAGCGGGGCGGCATTCACCGTTCGCCGTGCGTCAGGTCAAGCAGCTCGCGCGTTTCGGCTTGCCGCTCTATCCGACGACGACTATCGGTTCGTTCCCGCAAACGGCGGAAGTACGAAAGCATCGCGCCGATTTCAAGAATGGCCGTATCACGGCGGATGCCTATAACGCGTTCCTACAACAGGAAACCAAGCGCTGCGTGACTGTCCAGGAAGAGCTCGACATCGATGTTTTGGTGCATGGTGAATTTGAGCGCAATGACATGGTGGAATATTTCGGCGAACAACTCGCCGGTTTCGCTTTCACCAAGAATGGTTGGGTGCAGTCTTATGGTTCTCGCTGCGTCAAGCCGCCGATTATTTATGGTGATGTCGCGCGTCCGAAGCCAATGACGGTCGGCTGGTCACAATTCGCGCAGAGCCAGACCAGCAAGCCGATGAAGGGGATGCTGACGGGCCCGGTGACAATTCTGCAGTGGTCTTTTGTGCGCGATGATCAGCCCCGTTCGGTCACCACACATCAAATCGCGCTAGCTTTGCAGGATGAAGTGCTGGATTTGGAAAAGGCTGGGATTCACATCATTCAAATCGACGAGCCGGCCTTCCGTGAAGGCTTGCCATTGCGACGTGCCGAATGGCCAGCCTATCTTGCTTGGGCAGCCCAGGCTTTCCGCCTGTCTTCGACTGGCGTGGCGGATGACACGCAGATTCACACGCATATGTGCTACTGCGAGTTCAATGACATCATTGACTCGATTAAGGATCTTGATGCCGACGTTATCTCCATCGAGACGAGCCGGTCGCAGATGGAGTTGCTTGACGCCTTCTCGAATTACAAATATCCGAACGAGATTGGTCCTGGCGTTTATGACATCCATAGTCCGCGCGTGCCAGATACAGGCGAGATGGCTCATTTGCTGGAAAAAGCCAGTAAGTTGCTTGATGCGCGGCAAATCTGGGTCAACCCAGATTGCGGTTTGAAGACGCGCGACTGGCCGGAAACCAAAGCGGCATTGCAGGCCATGGTTACGGCTGCAAAGACGATGCGTGTGAAGACAGCGGCACTGAAGTCAGCCTGAGGGGAAGCGGATGCCGGGACTCTATTTGCCGTCGGAAATCCACTTTAGCCTCGAAGTCTTCCCGCCTAAGACGGCGGGAGGTCTCGATAATCTGCTGCTGACCGTGGACTCTTATGTCGGGCTCAAGCCGGCCTATATCACCGTCACCTTCGGCGCGGGCGGCACAATCGAGACCGTTAGCTATGCGCGAGAAGTTATCCGCAGGATTGCTGAGCGCTGTGCTCTGCCTGTCGCCGCGCACCTGACCTGTGCGGGGCGCAGCAAGGCCGATGTGAACACAATCCTGGATAGTTTTTGGGCAGATGGTGTGCGCCACATCGTGGCCTTGCGTGGCGATATGTTGGCCCAAGGCCAGCCCTATCAGCCCCATGCTGATGGCTATTTCTATACGTCAGACTTTGTCGCGGGCATTAAAGAGCGTTATCCGGGTATGCGAGTTTCAGTGGCGGGATATCCAGAAACGCACCCGGAGTCACCCTCATTGGCTTTTGACCTTGACCATTTGAAGCGTAAGGTCGATGCAGGTGCTGATGCCGTTCTGACGCAGTTTTTTTTCGACCCTGAGGTATTTTTACGCTGGCGCGACCTGGTGACCAAGCATGGTGTCAAGGCGGACCTTATTCCCGGCTTATTACCAATATTGAACTTCAAGAAGGCGCAGAGCTTCGCCAAGCGTTGTAACGCGAATGTGCCGACCTTCCTGCACACAATGTTTGAAGGCGTTGATCCGGAAGGTGTTGACCACAAATTGTTGGCAATGAATGTGCTTTCGCACCAGATTACGCGGCTTATCGAGCATGGCGTCCGCACGTTCCATTTCTATACGCTGAACGATACGCTACTCACGCGGCATCTCTGTACTTGGATGCGGGCTGGGTTTTAGCGATTTATCGGTCAGTGTAGTGGCGTTAAAATCGCAACGCTGTCGTAGAAATGCCATTTTCATCGCGGAAACTCGCGCCATCCAACTGTTTTACCTTAGGAGATATTTATGTTGAAGATGCATGCCGCCAATTTGGGTCTGCTTGCCTTTTTGTTGGCAACACCGGTATTTGCTGAAACTGCTCCAGCCCCCGCGTCGCAAAGCCGTGTTGAGCAGGTTCTTGAGCGCACTATTAACCAGCAGAAGCGTGTCGAAGACGGACTGAAGGCCGGTAGCTTAACGACCAGCGAGGCGGCGCAGCTTGAAAAGGGTGCGGCAAAAATTGATAAGATGGAATCCCATGCGCTGAACGACGGCAAACTCAGTATCAGTGAGCAAATGGCGATTAATCATGCTGCCAATAAGGAAAGTTTAGCTATAAAACGCTTGAACACGAATGGACATGTTGGTGATCCAGCGAAGTCGTCCGCGCAAAAGATGGCGGCTGAGGTGCGGCACGATATCAATCAGGAAAAGCGTATCCGTGCTGGCGTCGAGAATGGTAGTTTGACCAAGCACGAAGCTGGTAAACTTCAGAAGCGACAAGCAAAAGCTGCTCACGCCCAGTATCTTGCCGGTCGTGATGGTCATGTTGGCAAGTATGAACATGCCCATGCCCGCAAAGTGCAGAAGCGGGCTGGTACCAAAATCAAGCACAAGAAGCATAACAGTCATGTGCGCCACGCGGTGGGTAAACCCATCCAGCATGGCGCCATTGTGCATGAGCCCATTCTCGGCACAAAGCGCTGAAAGCTAACTAGTCGGATCTTCCTGGCGTTGGTGTTGGGCCAGCGCCGGGTTGAATCTCGCTATTGGACAGCAAAAATCGCTTCGATTTCCACGCTCGCATCGAGCGGGAGGGAAGGTGCGCCGACTGCAGCGCGCGCGTGTTTTCCGGCATCACCAAATATCGCCTGCATGAGTTCAGAGGCAGCATTGATGACTTTGGGATGGTCCGTAAAGTTTGGCATACAAGCCACGAAGCCGGTAAGTTTAACAACGCGCGTAACGCGCTCCAGCCCAACGGCTGCCTGGGCTTGTGCCAGTAGATTAATCGCGCATAATCTGGAGGCTTCCTGGCCGGTTTCCAGGCTCACGCCATCGCCGAGCTTGCCGGTAAACTGCACTTTGCCGTCTATGCTCGGTATTTGACCAGAGACAAAGAGGAAACTTCCCTCAAGCACAAAGGGTACATAGGAAGCAACCGGTACTGGTGGGGTTGGCAGGGTGATACCGAGGGCAGTTAACCGTTCAAGAATGCTCATTTTTTTTCCGTGGTTGGAGGATATGGCGCTCATCATCGCAAAACTTTCCTCAAACTGCAAACGGGGCTATACAGCGCTTATGCACGATTCATCCACAGCTTTATCCGCAGAAACTGTGGATAACTATTTTGCTCCGCAGCCTGCTGGTTAAGTGATGCCGAAAACCCCACAACCCAAAACCAGCTATGCCCTAGGAGCGGAGGTTATCAAGACCCATCTACGCACCATGCCCGAAAGTCCAGGCGTCTACCGCATGATCAACGCGGCCGGCGATGTGCTTTATGTGGGCAAGGCGAAAAGCCTGAAAAAGCGCGTCACGAGCTACACGCAGCAGGCGCGGTTGCCACTCAGGCTGCAACGTATGGTGGCACTGACCAATGCGATGGAACTGGTAGTTACCCATACAGAGGCTGAGGCGCTATTGCTCGAAGCGAACCTCGTCCGCAAGCTGCAGCCGCGTTACAATATTCTGCTTCGTGACGATAAGAGCTTTCCCTATATCCTTATTCCCCAGGAGCATGATTTTCCGGCACTGGTGAAGCATCGCGGGCCTCGCAACCGCAAGGGCTACTATTTCGGTCCGTTTGCCTCAGGCCAGGCGGTGACGGAAACCGTCATTCAGCTGCAGCGTGGATTTATGCTGCGAAACTGCTCCGACAATATCTTTAAGTCCCGCACACGACCCTGCCTCCAGTACCATATTAAACGGTGCACCGCGCCTTGTGTCGGCAAAGTCAGCATCGTGCAGTATGAAGAACAGGTTAGCGAGGCGCGTGCCTTTCTCGGCGGTAAGAACAGTGCCATTCAGCAACAGCTGGCCGAGCAGATGCAGGTGGCGAGTGCTGCGCTGGACTATGAGCAAGCCGCCAAATTGCGCGACCGTATCAAGGTGCTGACGCTTATCCAGTCGCGGCAGGATATTAATGTCGCTGGCATCGGCGATGCTGATGTTATCGCGGCTGTAAAAGAGGCGGGACAAGTTGCCATCCAGATGTTCTTCTTTCGCTCTGACCGCAATTTCGGCACGCGCAGCTATTTTCCTCAGCATGATGCCGAGACGCCCCTGCCAGAAGTGTTGGCGGCTTTTCTGGCACAGTTTTATGTTGATAAACTCGCGCCGCCGCAACTCTTGCTGAGTGATATGCCTGATGATGCTGCCTTGATTACGGAGGCACTGGCGCAGCGGAGTGAACATGTCGTCGAATTGCTAGTGCCGCAGCGTGGCGAGAAAAAGCGCCTGGTTGAACATGCACTTACCAATGCCCGCGCGGCCTTGCAACGACGTTTGGCTGAAAGCGCTTCGCAGCGTACGCTACTGCAGGGGGTCGCCGACCTCTTTGGTATGGCGGAGCCACCGCGACGCATTGAAGTTTATGATAATTCGCATATTCAGGGCAGCAACGCCGTCGGGGCGATGATTGTCGCTGGGCCGGAAGGATTTGATAAAAAATCCTACCGTAAGTTCACCATACGTGGGCTGTCGCAGGGCTTCGCGCCGGGTGATGACTTTGCCATGATGCGTGAAGTGCTGGGGCGGCGTCTTCGTCGTTTGCATGAGGAAGACCCCGAACGCAAGACCACGCAGTGGCCGGATTTGTTGCTTATTGACGGCGGGCAGGGGCAGCTGAACAGTGTGCTACAGGTGATGGTTGAGGCTGGCATCAGCGATATTGTCGTGGTAGGCATCGCAAAGGGACCAGACCGCGACGCTGGGCGCGAGCGCTTCTTTATGCCGGGGCGGGAGCCTTTTTCTCTGCCACATAATGATCCGGTGCTGTATTATCTGCAGCGTCTGCGCGACGAGGCGCACCGCTATGTCATCGGGGCGCATCGGCAGAAACGCACCATGGCCATCAGCGCTTCACCGCTCGATGGGGTGCCCGGCATCGGCGCGGTGCGCAAAAAGGCGCTTTTGCACCATTTTGGCTCGGCGAAGGGGGTCGCCCAGGCCGGGGAGGCCGATTTGCGCCTGGTTCCTGGCATCTCGGCGCAAATTGCTGCAAAGCTATACAACTATTTTCATCAGAGCTGATTATGGTCTAAGCTATACCCGCGTGGCGCTTTGGCGCGTAATGAGGCCGTGATGCTTAAACATTTGCCTAACCAACTGACACTGGCCCGGATTGTCGCGATTCCGGTCATTCTGTTGCTCATGCTTGTCGAGGCCAGCTGGGCGGCGTGGGTAGCACTTGTACTCTTTGTGCTCGCCGCACTGACGGATTGGCTTGATGGCTATCTCGCGCGCAAGCAGGCGCTAGTCTCCAGCTTCGGTAAGGTGATGGATGTCATCGCTGACAAGTTGCTGGTCGCTGCGGTGCTTTTGGTGCTGGTCAATATCCGCACCATTGCGGGGCCAACATTGGTGCCTGCCATCATCATTCTGCTGCGCGAAGTGGCCGTTTCCGGGTTGCGCGAGTTCCTCGCGGAAATCAAAATCAGCGTGCCAGTCAGCAAGTTGGCGAAATGGAAGACGGCATCGCAGTTCTTTGCGCTCTCGTTTTTGGTCATTGGCAAATATGCGCCGGATGAAATTCCGGCGATGTTTATTGGCACAATCTGCCTGTGGGTTGCTGGTGTGCTAACGCTGGTAACCGGTTGGGATTACCTACGCGCCAATCTCAAGCACATGGCTGAAGAGAAGGCCAGCTCACCGCCAACAGACCCCACGGTCTAGCGATAACTCTTCGCAAGATTGACATAATGCGGAACGCGGTGATCAATTTCTGCTAGCTCCTCCGGTCTCAGCTCGCGCCAGTATTTTGCCGGACTGCCGGACCAGAGTTGACCTGTCTGTATGGTTTTACCGTTGGTGAGCAAAGCGCCTGTCGCCAGCATGGCATGGCTGCACACGCGCGCCATATCCATAACGCAGGATTTCATGCCGATGAAGGCCTTATCCTCAATTGTGCAATCATGCAGTAGCACGGCATGGCCGATGGTCACATCACTGCCGATAAGGGTACCTTGACCGCCTGAAGTGACATGCACAATCGTTCCGTCCTGGATATTGGTGCGCGCGCCAACGCGAATATGATGCACATCGCCGCGCAGTACACAGCCTGGCCAGACAGAGGCCTCCGCCCCGATGACGACATCACCAATAATTGTCGCACCGGGCGCGATAAAGGCTGTTGGGTCAATGGTCGGCAAGACGCCGCGATACGGCATGATAATCGGTGCAAAAGACATCTTAGAGCTCTTTTTGTTCGAAGGGGTCAGGCGCGCGTGGTGTCGATGGTTTCTCGGCAGGGGCGGCATCTTGCGGTGAAGGCAGCGCCTCCTCTTCCTCCGGCTCCGGGGTTGGCGCAGTCTCTTCGCGCTGTCGTGCTGCGGCGGGGCAAGCATTTTTGAGCGCCAGCCAGTCCTTGGCATTCATGGCCGGTGTCGCATTCTCGACGACCGTTTCGCGCATCAGCTTTTCGCGTTCGGCACTCGGCGGGTGGCTGGAAAAATATTTTAGAAACCGTCCGCCCACGCCTTCCATCTTGCCAACGCGGTTAAAGAATTCGCCGAGTCCTTGCGTGGAGATTTGGGCGTCGCGAAGCAGCGCAATGCCGGTTGTGTCGGCCTCCGCCTCAAATTTGCGGACGTGGGCAGTGTTTGTAACCCTGTTGACGTAACCTACTTCGTCGCCATGCACACCGGTAAAGATTGCGATAAGCAGTTGCATCAGCGCTTGGCCAAGAACCCCCCGCAAGACATGGTGATGCGCGACATGACCGAACTCATGCGCCAGAATGCCAGCGACTTCGTCGGGGCTGCCTGCTTGTGCAATAATCGCGCTGGTAAGCAGCACCTTGTCGTTTGCCAATGTGAGCGCATTGATCATGCCGCTTTGCACGGGCACAACGCGAATCTTCCGCAACTCCGGATGTTGTTCTGTCAGTCTTGACGTCAGGCGATCAAGCGCGGCTTGACCATCCGGGTCGGTGCAGAGCGTGTCCATCCCGGTGAGTTTTTGCGCCGAGTCGCCGAGCCAGGTGCGCGTGCTTTGCGGCACCAGACGCGCGGCAGGCTCTGTTAACATCGGCCAACTTAGCCAAAGTCCCACACAGATAACGACTGTGCCGATACTGGCGCGCACCGCCATACTGGTGTCCGGCAGTGCCGACCAGAAATTTCGGCGTGTCCAATGTTTGCGTTCGGCCTGCACTTCGGCAATCAGCGCGGCATCGGTTACGACCAGCCATTGGTCTTGTTCTTTTTGCTTGAGCCGTAACTGAGCGTTGACAAAGCGCGTTGCTTCCCAATCGACGTTCGAGAAGTCCCAGATTTGCTGCTTGCGCTCTTCTGTAGGCAAGAAACGCAAACTGGTGTCCAGCAGACTGATGCGTACTGGCTGTGGTGTCGGGCTTTCACCATCGAGAAAAAAGCCGTTTGCTTCACTCTTTGTGGTGGTGCTGAGCATCAAAAGCCAAAATCTTCATCGGCGCCAAGATAATCGGCAGCGCCAGCACCATCTTTCTCCGCGGATGCCTTCTTGATCGCGGCAAAGTCTGGCATACCGCGTAACCGGAAGGTATCGACAAAGAGGAACATTTTTCGCTGCAGGGCATAGAAGCCGAGAATGCCGAAGCTGAACAACAGCAACAGACCATTACTGAAGCCGAGCCAGAAGAGCTGTCCGCCGGTAATGTTGTAACGGAACTCCAGCTTGCCGAGCTTGGTTGATTTAGCGATATGTTTGAGCAGTCGTGCACGATACC
Source organism: Alphaproteobacteria bacterium (assembly GCA_017996055.1). Classification (GTDB taxonomy): domain Bacteria; phylum Pseudomonadota; class Alphaproteobacteria; order UBA9219; family RFNS01; genus JAGOHT01. Next base: position 5,301 of record JAGOHT010000016.1, on the reverse strand, counting down.
ACAGCAGTGATGCCCCAAAAGTGAAGGGAACGAGTATCCAGTTTATCCAATAGCCGCGCGTCACTTCGCGTGCGTCGCCATCATAGGTGAAGTGTAGATTGCCGTAGGCGGTATTGTTGATAAAAAGTTTAAGGAAACGCACATCGCCATATGGCCGGTAAAGGCCAAGCGTGATGAGGTTGAGTAGTGATATGCGGATCAATAGACCTAGATATTCGCCTTTGCGCACCTTCAGCGCAAAGCGCAAGCCGCGCCAGCTCATCCGGTTGGCGCGATATCGCATGCCAGAGAGTGTGGCGTAAAGCTTGATACAATAAAAGATAACGCCGTAAAGGATAGGAACGATGATTGCAATGACGCTGTTTTGCAAAAAAATAGTAACGCCAGCCGCAACCAAGGCAAAGGGCAGAACGAAAATTAGTACGAACTTGATGGCGCTAACGAAAATCTCGCGCCCGGTGCCGAGATATGTGAAAGGCTCGTCGAGAAAGAGCGTGTTTTCGTGAAAGAAGCGGCGGACTTTTGTCTTGGCCCAGAAGTGATAGACGCCGAGTGTCAGGATTGTCAAAATCCAGTTGACAATCCATAAGCTAAAAAGCTTTCCGCCTTTGCCGGTATAGTTCAGTTGCCGCACTGTCGTGTCGGCTACGGGATTGCTGGTCGTGGCGGGGAGCGGTGTAGTGGGCTCTGGCTTATCCATTGGTGTCCTTCATCGAAACTAAGTTCAGGCTAGCCGATTTCAGGCGGGAAGCAAACGCTCTATGGCGACTGAACAGGCTTTAAAGTGTGGATCTGACGTAACAAAAGCGTCAGCAAGACAATCGCCCCCGCCTGATGCAACGTGCCAAGGATAATGTTTACCTGGCTCAGCAGGGTCGCGATGCCCAGGCCTATTTGCACGACAACCATCCCTCCCAGTGCGAGTGTAATCTTGCTCGCCGCGCCTTGCCGCCATAGACGCCAGTACCAAGACCAGACTATCAGGCCGGTTATCATCGCTAATATTCGGTGGCTGAACTGCACCAGGGCGGTATTCGCGAAGAAATTTTGCCAGGATGGTTCGAGCGTCCAGCCGGCCTCAGGCACCAAAGCGCCATCCATCAGCGGAAAGGTATTATAGACCCAACCCGCTTTCAGTCCGGCTACGAAAGCGCCCCAGATGATCGTGAGCGCGACGCAGCCTAGTGCCAGCCAGCCATGACCGCGCGAAGCGCTCTGCTGGGCCGCAGGTTTTAACCCAAAAGCGAGCCAGAGTAGGTAGGCATATATCAGGAGGGCGAGGCTCAGATGCAGCGCCAGACGATAATGGCTGACAAAGACCAGCTGGCTTAAGCCGCTGGCAACCATGAACCAGCCCACGGCGCCTTGCAGCCCACCCAGAACTAAGCCGAGCCAGAGCTTGACACTGTAGCCAGTTGGAATTTGTCGACGCGCCATGAACCAGAAAAAGGGCAGGGCGTAGACAAGGCCTATCAGTCGTCCCCACAGCCGGTGCAGCCATTCCCAGAAATAGATATCCTTGAACTCTGCCAGACTCATGCCAGACTTCAGCAATTTGTATTGCGGAATTTGCTGATAGGCGGCAAAGGCTTTGTTCCAGTCAGCATCAGTAAAGGGAGGGACCGCGCCGGAAATCGGAGCCCACTCCACGATCGAAAGGCCGGATTCTGTCAAGCGCGTAATCGCGCCGATGACTGCCATGGCGAAAATCATCGCGCAGCACAAAAGCAGCCATCGGTAGACGGCGGCTTCGGTCGCTGGAAGCTGAGTCATTCTTTATCGGTGAAAGGCCGCAGCAGCAGCTTATCAACCCGAATTTCGGAAGGATCACGGAACTGATGGAGCCCGATAAGCATTTCCTGGTGTGACACTGACGGATAAGCTCGGTAGGTGCGAAATATGCGGTCCCAGAAAGCAAAATGAGTGCTGTAGTTACTGTCGTTTTCACTCCGCTTTGCTGAATGGTGGATGCGGTGCATGTCGGGAGTAACCAGAATCCAGCGCAACGCACGGTCGATCTTGTCGGGCAGCTGTGCATTGGCATGTGAAAACTTTACGATGATGCCACTGAAAACTGCATAAACAACGACAGCTTCGGGCGACAAGCCAAAGGTCACGATAAACGCAAATTCCGCTAAAGAATTTTGCAAATCATCTAACGGGTGGGAACGCAGCGCCGTGGTAATGTCATATTCGGTGTCCAGGTGATGCGTGCGATGCAAACGCCAAAGCAGAGGCATCTGATGTGCAGCAACATGTATGCAATACGCGCTGAAATCTAACAGCAGGATAGAGAATGCAAACAATAGCAAGGACGGTAAGGTGACGTTATTGAAAAGGCCAATTCCCTTTTGTTGGCACCAAATCGCCAGCCCAACGCTGGCCAGGGGCATGAAGAAGTGAAAAAACAATTTTCCGATGAAACGGATGGCAATCATATGACCCCAGCGATAGAGCCTTGACTGCTGCGTCGGTCGGCAAGGGGCAACAAATTCCCAAATGACAACGCCCAGTACCAGCCCTATAGGCAAGATTGCGTTCAGATGAAGGTCCATTTTTCTGCCTTGCCCCTCAAAAAATAGGGATGTCAGCTCTTGTTCAGGTGGCTTTATAGAACCTGTAGAGGTGAGGTGCAACTATCCCGATATATGTCCTGTGCACTCGAAAACTGCTCAAAAATTAAGCACATTGTTCATGCCATAAAGACCTGCCGGCTTGTCATGCACCCAAAGCGCCGCTGTGAGCGCTCCGCGCGCGAAAATGGCGCGGTCGGTCACGCTGTGGTGCAGCGTTAATATTTCGCCATCTCCGGCAAACATAACCTCATGCTCACCGACAATATTGCCCAGCCTTTGCGCGGCATAGGTGGGCTGCGCCTGCGGATTACCGGCAATAACAGCGGCCCCAAGCGCCTTGGCAGTGCCGGAGGGGGCGTCCTTTTTGTGCTTGTGGTGCCAGTCCGTGACGCCAATCCCATAGTCATGGGCGGCGAGCAGCTTTGCCGCCAGCGTCGTGACCTGCTTGGCCACCGCTAGCGACAGGCTGGTGTTGGGCGCTTGCAAAACCGCAGTTTGCTGTGCGGCGGTGGCAATCGCCTCTTGTTGGGAAGGCGTGAGGCCGGTCGTGCCGGTGACCAGACTTTTGCCATGTTTTGCCGTATGTACGGCAAAAACCGCTGCAGCCTCCGGCGTCGTGAACTCAATCACCACGTCACTAGCGTTGATCACGGCATCGAGATCATTGCTGACCAGGCAGTTGGGGGGGAGGGCAATGCCCTCCTTGCTTTGCCGCCAGTAAAGCGCGGCTAGGCTACATTGCGGATGTGCCAACGTGGCATCAACCAGTAACTGTCCCATCCGACCGCCAAAGCCGAGAATGCCAACTTTAAGGCTCACTTCAGATAATCCCGCGCTAGCAACTCGGCAATCTGCACTGCGTTCAGCGCCGCCCCTTTACGGAGATTGTCGCCGACGATCCACATATTGAGCCCGTTTTCGATTGTCATATCCTCGCGGATGCGGCTGACATAGACGGCGTCTTCCCCGGCGCATTCCACTGGCGTGACGAATCCATCTTCATGCCGCTTATCGACCACGATAACGCCAGGGGCACGAGTGAGCGCTGCGCGAGCCTCGGCCGCGCTAATCGGCTTCTCAAACTGCACATTGACCGCTTCGCTATGTGCGATGAAGACGGGAACGCGGACGGCGGTGGCCGTGACCTTGATTTTGGGATCAAGAATCTTCTTAGTCTCGACCATCAACTTCCATTCTTCCTTCGTGTTGCCGTCATCCATGAAGACATCGATTTGTGGTATGACGTTGAAGGCGATTTGCTTGGTAAAAATTTCCTTCTTAAGCGCATCATTTACAAAGACAGCGCGCGTCTGGCTGAACAATTCATCCATCGCTTCCTTCCCTGCTCCGGAAACCGACTGGTAGGTGCTGACGACAACACGCGTAATGGTGGCCAGATCATGCAGCGGCTTCAGCGCTACGACCATCTGGATCGTCGAGCAGTTTGGGTTCGCGATGATATTTTTCTTGGTATAATCCTTTAGGGCTTGCGGGTTCACTTCCGGCACTACGAGCGGGACATCCGGATCCATACGGAAGTGCGAGGTATTGTCGATGACGACGCAACCGGCGGCTCCAGCGCGTGGCGCAAAGGCCTCCGAGATCTTGGCTCCAGCCGAGGACAGGCAAATATCCGTGCCTTTGAAATCATATTTATCGAGGTCTTGCACGGTAAGCGTCTTGTCTTCGCCAAAGCTGACACCGCCGCCCGCGGAGCGGCTTGACGCCAGCGCGACGACTTGACTGACGGGAAACTTGCGGTCTGCCAGAATCTGCAGCATCTCGCGCCCAACCGCGCCGGTCGCGCCGACAACGGCAACCTTGTATTGTCTTGCCATAACACCCACCAAAATCAAAAAGGGGTAACATTAAGCCTAAAACGAGGAGGTCTGCCAAGCATTATCTCTTCAACTTGGCTTATAATCGCCCTTGTGGCGGACAAAATTAATCGCCTCAGCAGCGCGCTGGTGTGGTGTGAGGGTCAGTCGCTTTGCCAACTGGGGGAGGGAGAGGAGCTTGTTTTGCTTTTCGGCTTGCGGATTGTAACGCAGAACTTGTCGTTGCGGTATGTCAGCGAAGACATGGCTGACAACGCGAAGGCCGCAGGCTTCTTGACCCTTTGGCGCATGGCGTTCCTGAGTTTTTACGAACAACTGCTCCCAGATGGCGAGGCTCACCGGGCTGCTGAACAACGGGAAATCGATAACCGGTTGCTCAGGTTGATCGAGAAGTACCGTGGCGCAATGAAAACGCCACTTGATTGTTTGTGGTGTGCCAGTTTCGCTGTCAGTCAGCTTAACCAACTGGCCTTTAGTATCATAGAGCGGGGCTAGAAAGCTCTCGGTCTCGTAAACCGGCAGTATCCAAGCGCGACCGACAGCTTGCCCCAAGTCATGCAAGAGGGAGCCGATGATTTGCGTCCGCACGATACAGCCTTGCCGCGGATCGGTCTCGACGAGCGCGGGCAGGCTGTCCAAAAGCTTAAAAAAGGCCTGGGTATCAAAATTCATACTGTGTTTTAGGATTTTTCCGCAGTGTCGGCAAATTTCAATTTATATAGCTGCATAACACCTTCAAGCCCTTGCGTGTAAAATGTGCCGTCTTCTGGAATTGCATCGTTGTTGCGATAACGGCGCGGCTCTAGGCGGCGTGGCGGCAGATAATCACCGGTGGGGGTAATGCCGAGCCGCACTCTGCTCTTGGGGCCATAAGAATAGTGCATGCT
>JAGOHT010000146.1 GCA_017996055.1 Alphaproteobacteria bacterium | reverse complement strand
CGCCTTCCTTGAAACCCAGGGCTTCAAAACCCTCATCCAGCGCTTGGGCAATGCCGGGACCTTGCCGCCCACTTCAGTGCCCCCCGCCCCAGTTGGCGAGAACACTGCAGTGCCAATACAGAGCCTGGAGCCAGACACTCCTGCTGCTGACTATCAGCTAATTCAAGATGCCGCTGCGCTCCGCGCCTGGCTGGCACCCGCCAATGAACGCGGCGTGCTGGCGATTGATACGGAGACGACCAGCCTGGTGCCGTCCATGACTGATCTGGTCGGCATCTCGCTGGCGACCGTACCTGGCCGCGCGTGTTATATCCCGCTCGGTCATCGCAACCCGCAGGATGGCGGCAGCGGCACTTTTGACTTTGGCGGCGCGCGCCCCCAGCAAATGAGCATCGCCGAGGCGGTCGAAATTCTCAAGCCGCTGCTGGCCGACCCCGCGTTGCGTAAGGTGGGGCATAACCTCAAGTTTGACGCCCAGGTGCTCGCCCAGCACGGGCTGAACATCACCGGCTATGACGACACCATGCTGCTGTCCTTCGCGCTCGCCGCGGGTAAACATGGCCACGGGCTGGACGAATTGGCGGCGCTCCATTGTGGGCATACGATGATTCCCTTCACCGAAGTGGCGGGGAGCGGCAAGAACCAGATTACCTTTGATCGCGTGCCGCTCGATAAAGCCTGCGCTTATGCCGCTGAGGATGCCGATTTCACCCTGCGATTGTGGCACAAGCTGCGTCCGCAACTTGCCGCGCAGCAGGTCACGCGCCTATATGAGCGCATTGAGCGCCCGCTAGTGCCGGTGGTTGCGGCGATGGAGACGGCGGGGGTACGGATTGACCCGGATGTGCTGCGCGGTCTGAGCAATGACTTTGCCCAGCGGCTCTTTACGCTGGAAACCGATATTCACAAGCTGGCGGGGCATGAGTTCAACGTCGCCTCGCCCAAACAGCTGGGCGAGGTGCTTTTCGCCGAGCTGGGCTTGCCCGGCGGGGTGCGCGGCAAGAATGGCGCATTCGGCACCGGCGCGGAAATCTTGGAACCGCTGGCCGAGCAAGGTCACGCGATAGTCAGCAAGCTGCTGGAATGGCGTGGCCTCGCCAAGCTGATGTCCACTTATACGGAGTCGCTGCCGCAGCAGATTCAAGCGCGGAGCGGGCGAGTGCATACCTCCTTTTCCCTTGTTGGCGCGGCGACTGGGCGGCTCTCTTCCACTGAACCAAATTTGCAGAACATCCCTATCCGCACGGCTGACGGCAAGGCAATCCGCCGTGCGTTTGTCGCCGCCCCCGGCATGGTCATGCTCTCTGTCGATTATTCGCAGATTGAGCTGCGGCTCGCAGCTGCGATGGCGGGCATCAAGGCGCTGATTCAAGCTTTCCGTGACGGTGCGGATATTCATGCGCTCACGGCCTCGCAGGTTTTTGGCCTGCCGCTCGCCGAGGTGACGTCTGACCGTCGCCGCGCCGCCAAGGCAGTGAATTTCGGCATCATTTATGGCATCAGCGGTTTTGGTTTGGCCAAACAGATTGGCTGCACTCCGGGTGAGGCGAACGCCTTCATCAAACAATATCTCGACCGCTTTCATGAGCTACGTGACTGGATGGAAGCGACCAAGGCGGCGGTGCGTACGCAGGGCTATGTCACCACTTTGTTCGGGCGACGTATCCATATTCAAGGCGCGCAGGACAAAGCCCCAGCGCGGCGCGCCTTCGCCGAACGTCAGGCTATCAATGCGCCGATTCAGGGCACGGCGGCGGATATCATGAAGCGTGCGATGATCCGTATGCCTGAAGCACTGGCGACAGCAGGGCTGACCGGGCGTATGCTGCTCCAGGTGCATGACGAACTGCTCTTTGAAGTGCCGGAGACGGAAGCGGCGGCGACAGCGGAGTTGGTGAAAACAATTATGGCCGACGCGCCGCATCCGGTGCTTAACCTCGCCGTACCACTACTGGCGGAAGCCGGACAAGGACCGAACTGGGCGGAGGCGCATTGATATTCAGGGCTATGGCGGGATGAAAACATTACCGCGCAAAAAGAGTTGCCTCCCCAACGCCGGTTTGTGTAAGAGGGTGGCGTTTGTGCAACATAACCATCAACCAATATGACAAGGACTGCAGAAGGAGCCCGGCAAGTGTCGGCTGACCGTATCGATGAAGAAGGATCCAAGCGCCGGATCCGAGATTATGATGAACCCCCCATCGTCCAGATGTGGCGGCTGGCCAGTAATGAGCCACGCTATATTCCCAAACAACAAGCTGCAGAAGCAGCCCCCGATGCGAAAGCGCAGATCGATTCGCGCGGCCTGGCCTTTTTGCAGGCCATGCATGGCGTTGCCCAGCGGGAGCATCCGCAGGGTGCGCATAATGTGCTGGCTCAGGCCGACCGGCTGAATGTGCATGGCAATCGCCTCGCGCATTTCGCCGATCTTGTCGATGGCGATGCCAAAAAGGGCGTTGCCCTGCTGCAGGCCGCTTCGCTGGCTATCACGGTGCCGGTCGAACAACGCGGGCAATATCCTGGCATGGTGACCAGCGCGGGCAAGCCGGAGCTAGAAGATTTCTTCAAGCAAAAGGATACCGCCCAGGCCAAGCCCAAGGAAGCGCCTGCCGTGCGGCCGATTGCGGTTGATGGCGTTATTCAGGCGATGGCCCAGCGCTATGCTGGTTTCAGCAGCCTCGCTTCCTGACCGTTGAGCGCCCCCACCGCGCCAATCGCGAAGTGGGGGCGCGGCTTGCCGATATCTTGCCATATTGAATTGGGATAATTTGGCTGGTTAACGCTTGCCGGTCTGCGCCCATGACGCCCACTTTTGTCGCCAATACTATTCTGGTCATTCACGCGCTTTATGTCAGCGTGGTAGTGGTTAGTGTGCCACTTATCATGTTTGGCGGCTGGCGCGGCTGGGGTTGGGTGCGCAATCCATGGTTCCGTTATACGCATCTCGCGATGATTGGCTTTGTGGTGTTGGAGCTCGCCATCGGCATGACCTGCCCGCTAACCGAGTGGGAGCATGAAGCGCGGCTGGCGGCGGGGTCAGCGCAGCGTGATAGTCAGGATTTCATCGCCTATTGGGTTGGGCGGCTGCTGTTTTACCATTTCCCGCCCTGGGTCTTCGGCGTGCTGTATATCAGCTTCGGCGCTCTGGTCGCGGCCCTGTTCTATTTTGTGCCACTGCGGCGCGCCAAGCCGCCGCACGACCGGCTATAGGCTTAAAGTCAGCGCTGCGTGCAGTAGGAATAGTTGATCACGCATCCCTTCGCGGCGCAGAGCTTCAGCGCCTTCTTTTCCGCCTGCCGGATGCTGCCAGCATGGTCGGCGCCCCAGCGATCGCTATCCGTACCATATTTCATCGCCACTGCGGCGCAAGAATTATAGAACCAGAGGATGATTTTACAGTCTTTCGGCTTTTGCGGCTCGATGTTTTCACAGGAATGCATGGCCTTTTGTTCCGCATCCTGCTGTGAAAGACCGTTGTCCGAACTGCCAGACGTATAGGTGCTTTCTGAAAAAGCGATGGCGCCATACACCCGCCGTCCCTGGCCACCGCCGCCGCCGCCATCAAAGGGGCTTGGATCAACACAACCGGCGGCGCAGCGCGAGGTGCAGGTGCCGGGGTCAGTATCGCCGGAAAAGCCGGAGCATTGCGCCGAGCAACTATCCCAGCAGCCTGCCACCGCAGGCGTGGTGGCACCATCCGCCAGAAACAGCCCGGTGAGCAGGCATGAAACCGTAATAATGCGGTGCAGCTTGACCATGGACGCTCTCTCCCACGCTGAAGTCCTTGGTGAGGAGCATGCAATAAAGCGCGGGGGACGGCAAGCGGAGGCAGCTTGTCCAACCCCGGTAACGGGCGCAGAGAAAATAGGCGTTTTAGGCCAGCACCTTGTCGCGCGGACCATCGGCCAGGATTTTTGACTGCCCGATGACGATAATCCGGTCGCAGATGGCGAGCAGGTTGCGGCTATGCGTGCTGACGATGACAGTATGTTTGCCGCGCAGTTGCGCCAGTTGCTGCGCCAAATGTGCCTCCAGCGGCGCATCCAGCCCGTTGCTGGGCTCGTCGAGAATGAGCAGGGTGGGCGTATAAAGCAGCGCCCGCGCCAGCGCCACCAGCTGGCGCTGACCACCGGAAATGTTCGAGCCACGTGCGCCGACCTCGGTCGCCCAGTTCAATCCATTTTCCTGAAAGGCGCGCGCCAGGCCGGAGCGGTTCAGGACATCCTGCCGGGCTTCGGCTGACAGCGGCACTCGTCCGGCGCGGACATTCTCTTCAATTGTGCCATCCAGCAGGCCGAAATCCTGCGGCTTATAACCGATATTCTCCGACACATCATCAAGCCCCAGATGCTGGAGCGGAATATTATCGATGAGCACGCGGCCTTCGTCGGGCTGTAAGACCCCGGCAATGAGGCGGAGTAGGGTGGTCTTGCCCGCGCCCGGAGCGCCAGCAATCCCGACAATCTCACCCGGGGCGATTGTAAAGGCGATATCGCGCAGCACCGGCGTATCGCCTTCACGCAAGCGGCAGGTGACTTTGTCCACACGGATGCCGCCCTGCAGGCGGCCGCGCGCCTTATGCGTGTTGCGGGCAGTTGCGGGGATAATCTGGTTCAATTCGTGAAGCGCCAGGCGGAATTCGCGCGCCCTGGTCACCAGCGTGATGATAGAAGCAAAGCCGCTCATCGCTCTCGAGGTCAGCATCGAGGCCGCCAGCAAGCCACCGGAAGTTAGTGTATGCGCTTCGACCATATAAACACCGCCGACTAGAATAGCGATGAAGGAGATATAAGAGAGGCTGTTGGCGATGGTCATGCTGAAGCCGCGCCAATAGCGCGCTTGGCTGCCGGCACTGATGGCCGTCACGCTGGCTTGCCCCCAACGTCGTGAGAGCTCGTTCCGTAGGGCGCTGCCGAGAATGGCATCACGCGCGGTCAGCACATCGGTCATCAGGCCGAAGCGCCGCTCCCCGGCCTGTTTGGCCTTCCGATCATAATCCTGCGCGGGTAGCGCCAAGACTAAGTTGGCGATTAACATCGCTATACCACAGAGCAAGGGCACAAAAACCAGGGGACCAGCAACGACGGCGATAACAAGCAGAAAAAGCACAAGGAAGGGCAGGTCAGCCAGTGCTAGCAGATAGGATGAGGATAGAAAATCGCGGAACGATAGCACCTGTTTGTATTTCTCCAGCATCGCGCCGATGCCGGGCATCTTGTTGGCCTCCGCATCCAGAAGGTTGCGGAATGTGCTGTGGTCGATATCCACCTCACTACCCACGGCGAAGCGCTCCGCTACGGCGATGCGGAGAATCCGCACGCAAAGCTCGATGCCGACGACAATCATCAGACCGATCACCAGCGCCCACAACGTATCGGTAATGCCGTTGCCAAGAATTTTGTCGTAAACAAAGCTACTGAAGAGAGGTAGCGTGAGGGCAAAAAGATTGATAATCAACGCGCAAGCAAAGAGCTCGATCAGTCGGGACTTATAGCGATAAAGAAACGGCGCGCTTGTTTCGAGCCGCGCGACCTGTTCTTCAATCACCCAGACGTGGGTTGCATTGTGCAGGTCAGAGCTTTCAACTGCACGCATAAC
>JAGOHT010000145.1 GCA_017996055.1 Alphaproteobacteria bacterium | reverse complement strand
TGCCCGACGCGTCAGACCGGATCGCCGAGAAGGTCGCCAGCATGCCGACCAGCAATGCGATGATTGCGCCACCGCCCCCTGGCGTTGCCCCCGTAGTGTCGCCCCTGCCCCCCCCTGTCTCACCGCTCCCACGGATGCTTGTGGAAGGTGACAGCATCGCGCACACCGGTTATCAGGATTTTGGCCGCGATAAGTTCGAGGCGCTCAAGGATAATCCGGTGGTGCAGGCGGCTGAGACGCCGGTTTCCACCTTCTCGCTCGATGTTGATACGGCGTCTTATGCCTTCATGCGCCGCAGCCTGAATGACGGGCATTTGCCTCCGAAGGATGCCATACGTGTTGAAGAGCTGGTGAATTATTTCGATTATGACTATGCGCTGCCGGAAACGCGCGAAACGCCCTTTAAGCCCAGCGTCACCGTGCTGCCGACGCCATGGAACAGCAAGACCAAGCTCATCCATATCGGCATCAAGGGGTTCGATATCCAAGCCGAGAAGCGCCCTCATGCCAATCTGGTCTTTCTTGTCGATACTTCCGGCTCGATGGATGAACCCAACAAGCTGCCGCTCGCCAAGAACGCACTCAAGATGCTGGTTGATAGTTTGCAGCCCACCGACCATGTCGCCATCGTCACCTATGCGGGCAATGCCGGCACGGTGCTGGAGCCGACCGCCGCCAGCGACAAGGCGAAAATTCTCAGCGCCATCGAGCGACTTGATGCCGGCGGCAGTACAGCAGGCGCGGAAGGCATTCGTCAGGCCTATGCCCTGGCGCAGGCGCATTTCGACAAGGGCGGTGTCAACCGCGTTATTCTGGCGACCGATGGCGACTTCAATGTCGGAATCACCGACCCCGGCGAATTACAGGGCTTTATCGAACGCGAACGCACCAGCGGCACCTTCCTCTCCGTGCTCGGGTTCGGCACCGGCAATTACAATGACGCGCTGATGCAGAAGCTGGCACAAAACGGCAATGGCACGGCAGCCTATATCGACAATCTCAACGAGGCGCGCCGTGTGTTGGTCGATGAAGCCAGCCGCACGCTCTTCCCCATCGCCAAAGATGTCAAAATCCAGATCGAGTTCAACCCGCTGCAGGTCAGTGAATACCGGCTCATCGGTTATGAGACGCGGGCGCTGCAACGCGAGGATTTCAACAACGACAAGGTTGATGCCGGCGATGTCGGGGCGGGGGCGAGCGTGACCGCGCTGTATGAAATCACTACCCGCGACAGCGATGCCAGGCTGGTCGATGATCTGCGCTATGGCGCGCCCAAAGTGATTGAAGACAAGAAGACCGAAGACCGCAAGGCGAGCAGCGAATATGCTTTCCTGAAAATTCGCTACAAGCTGCCGGATGGCGAGAAAAGCAAACTCATCAGCACGCCGGTGACGGTGCAGAATCTGCGCGGGGCCTGCCCGCCTGACACGAAGTGCGAGGCCGTTGCGCCGAGCGCGGATGTGCGCTTCTCGGTGGCGGTGGCGGGTTTTGGCCAGATGCTGCGTGGCGGCAAATATACTAGCAGCTACAGCTATGATGACGTCATCGCGCTGGCCAACGAAGCCAGAGGTAAGGATGAGTTCGGGTTGCGCAGCGAGTTCGTCAATCTCGTGCGGCTGGCCAAGAGCGTACCGCTGCTGCCGAAGCAACCTTGAGACAGGAGCGTTTCATGAAGGCGTCACGCATTGCTACGCTTTCTCTGCTATCCGGCTTGCTGCTGACGGGCTTTCTGTACCCGTCAGCAGCTCTGGCCTGCAGTGTGCCGGTGGGTTTTGACCCAAAATGTCCAACTGGCGAAAGCTTCAACACCATCAGCTGCCAATGTGCCGCAGTTCAGGAATCGCGTGTGGCTCCGGCGCTAAGGCAGCGCACTGCGGAAGAGCAAGCATTGGCTGATGAAGCGCATCGCAAGGCTGAAAACCGGATAACACCACCGATTGCGACCTCCACTGGCCCGTTGCCTTCAGCCATGACCAGCTGCGCCACGAGCGCAGATTGTCAGGTCATCAACGGTGTCTGCGGCAATCCTCTAGCTGTCAATCGCGCCGCAGAAAGTGATGCGGCCAAGATTATCGCTGATATCAACCGGCGGGTGGAGTGCGCGCGCGGTGACCCTGCCGTAACACCCGCAACGGGAGCATGCCTGCAGAATCATTGTAAAGTTGTGCGGCCCGTGATGCAGCAATAAGGCCGCCATAGACTGTGCCAACGCGATGGGTTAGGCTTTACTAACCCCTGCAGCAGGAGATTGACACTATGGCGCTTGAGAAAATTCTTTACACCGCCCATGCGACGGCAACCGGTGGTCGCGAGGGCAATGCGCGCTCATCTGACGGCTTGCTGGATGTGAAGCTGACGCCCCCCAAGGAAATGGGCGGCACGGGCACGGGGGTCAACCCGGAGCAGCTGTTCGCGGCGGGGTATTCCGCGTGTTTTCTGGGCGCGCTCAAGTTTGTCGCGGGGCAGCGCAAGGTGACAATTCCGGCTGAGGCCAAGATTGACGGCGCCGTCAGCATCGGCCCTATCCCGCAGGGGTTTGGTATTCAGGCAGCGCTAACCATCACGCTGCCCGGTCTTGACCGCGCGCTGGCGCAAGAGCTAATCGCAGCGGCGCACCAGGTGTGCCCCTATTCCAACGCAACCCGCGGCAATATCGAGGTCACGCTGACCTTGGCTTGATGCCATCGCGCTGGGCAAAGATACAACTGGAAAGAAGCGTTAAAAAACTGAAGTATATTGTCGGCAAAGTAATACTTAATCACACCGCAGCGACAAGCGCTGCCAGCTTGGGATAAAGCGTCTCAACCGTGTCTTCGTCCCATTCTTCGCCTTGCAGCGGCGCAGGGTCGCGCAGGGCAAAAGGCAACGCGGCGGCGAATTTTTCTTCATACACTTCACCGACGATATATCGGAAAGTCTCCGCCTCGCAGGCATAGGGAACTGCAACGGCGCACAGGCTCTCAGGATTTTGCAGCGCGGCGACAAACACCGCCTCGCCCTGGGCAATCAGCCAGTCACGGAAATAATCAAAGCCATCGTCGGAGCAACCGCCGTTTAGAATATAGGCTGCTGCCCACAAGTCCCACCGGTAAGCGATGTCCAGCATGTCGTGATACAGCGAATCAAAGGCGACCAGGTCGTCGGGCTCCAGCTCCGCCAAGACCACGGCCAAAGCCTTTTCTTGCGCCACTATATTCCCCGCCATGTTCTGACGCGACTGCGCGATGAGCGCCCAAAATTGCTCAAGGTCCATTGCCGGCTCCATCACGGTCATTTGTGCAGATAACCCTTGATGGTTTGCGCCATGACGTCAGATCCGGCACCTTCACCAAAGACTTCCAGCGCCTTGCCGTCTTTGTCGGTGAGATAAATCTGCGTTGAGTGATCCATCATATAATTGCCGTCGCCGACATCTTCGCCGCGCTTGTAATAGACCTTGAAGGTCTTGGCCACGGCAGCAATCTGCTCCGGCGTGCCGGTAAGCCCCTGGATATTATTGTGATAAAGCGCGACGTAGTTCTTCATCTGAGCCGGGGTGTCGCGCAACGGGTCGATCGAGATAAAAACCGGCTGCACCCACTTGGCATCTTCCCCCAACGCATCAAGCGTGAGCGCCATTTCCTGCAGCTTGGTGGGGCAAACATCGGGGCAATAGGTGAACCCGAAGGTGATGAGCAGAAATTTGCCGCCAAAGTCATTTTCGGTCACCGTCTTGCCGTCTTGATTGACGACCGCAAAGTGGCCTCCCACCTGGTAGCCGCCATTCTCATCGGGGTTCGACAGCGAGGCATTTTCGTAGCGTCGCGCGCTCGCCTCATGCCACTGGCCCTGCCAGACATAGAGGCCGTAGCCCACGACCAGAACGACCGCAAGGATACCGAATAACATATTCAGCCGAGTTGCTGCGGATCTTGTACCGTTTCTATGCATTTATTTTTTCCTACCGCTTGTCATTTTTGTTGCGCCGACTTAGCAAACACATCATCCTAAGCCCACTGGATCAGCAAAATATTATAATTTTACTTCTGAATCTGCCTTATGACAGACTTAAAAGATATGCCAACACGTTGCCATGAAATTGACGGAATTCGTGGTTTCGCTGCATTGGTTGTTTTACTGTGCCATATGATCGCTACGCCGTTCGGTCATATCGAAACTATTCTAACCCCAAATTTTCTATTTCTCAACGGCACGCTTGCCGTACAGATTTTCTTCGTGCTTTCAGGAGATGCACTTTCGGCGCGTTACTTCCAAACTGACTCCTTGAACGTTGTCGACAAACTCTTGCTCAAACGCTATTTCCGTCTAACGTTTCTTATCCTAATTGCATCATACAGCGTTTATTTGCTGAAGATTTTTGGCCTTGATGTTCACCTAGAAGCCGCAAGGCTAACGCACAACAGCTTGCTCGCTGCGTATCTTCCACAAATGCCCATTTTTGACGAAATGCTGCTCTATTCGCTTGTCGGCGTCTATGTTAATTACGCCTTTCATAGCGATGCTGCGTTTTACAGCTCACTTGCGACGGCATATAATCCAGTCTTTTGGTCTATGGCGATAGAGATGAGTGGTTCATTGCTCGTTTTTCTATTTCTCTATATTTATTCACGTCTCGCAAATCCGCAAATTATTTTGCCTTTTCTTAGCGGCGTCTTCCTTTTGTTGTTCACGAGTTACGCAGGTTTCTTTTTTGGCATCTACATCGGCTATTGCCGTCATCGGGGCTGGCTACTGCAATGGCAGAATAGTCCGAGGTGGCAAACCACATCCTGTGTTCTGCTGTTCTGCTTCCTCTTATCCAGCGGATTTTATATGGGGCACATCGGCCGAGGAGCGACTGTTCTCATAGCGGTTGTGCTTGTTTTCTTATTTTATACCAACAATCGAGCATTAAGAATCTTCCGTGCACGATTTGCACGATGGCTCGGCGAAATTTCATTTCCCCTTTATGCGATTCATTTTTCTATTCTGATTTCATTGACATCCTGGCTTATCATCATGGCCACAAAGTCGGACGCTCTTACCCCCGTTGTGATGGCAGCTATCTCGCTTGTTTCAATATTTGCTAGTCTTCTCACCGCGGTCGCATTACACAACCTTGAGAAGCCTTATTTAAAATCACTGGATTATCTGGCTTCATACTGCCTTTCTAGACAGCCTGCTGAGCAACAGTCGGCTAAATAGCTTTAGACCTGGATGGCAATTTATGGAGCAGGATAGCGGAAGCCCATAGAATTTCATTATTTTCGTATCCTCAGACAACGATAGTCTGTCTATGGCCGATCATTCAGGGACAGAGATAAACCCAGAGCGACTGAAATGCGTCCTTCTTTGGGAAAGTCAGTAGACTAACGAACGTAACAATCTTGGGTTTGCCGGCATGCGTTATAGTGAAATTGATGGAATTCGCGGCTACGCGTCGCTGGTTGTGCTTTTTTACCACATGGTCTTCACACCGTTTGGCCATCTCGGACTTGGCCAAAATCCTGGCTTCATTTTGTTTAATGCCACGGTAGCCGTTCATATCTTTTTTATCTTATCTGGCGATGCCCTTTCAGCAGCATTCTTTGCAAGCGGCAGTTACAAAGATGTCGATAAACTACTTATAAAG
>JAGOHT010000144.1 GCA_017996055.1 Alphaproteobacteria bacterium | reverse complement strand
GTATAAATCTGTATAGGGCGGGTTTTACGCCGCTTCGGAGAAAATGCCCTCAACGGTGGGCGCGTTGCCCCTTGTTTGCGCCACAAAATTTGCTAGGTTTCCGCATCTTTTGATAAATCGTCTTGTAGGAGTTGCCATGTCTTCCTGTCATTTTGCTTTTGTCGGCCTGTTTGCCCTGAGTCTCGCCGCTTTCGCCGCACCAGCAATGGCCGACTGCGCCGCGTTGCCGAAGTTTGAAAAGCTGCAGGAGGTGCTGCGCACCAGCGTCAAAGCTTCCGGCGGTGCCGAGAATGGCGGGTTTGAGCTCAATATGTGGGCGGCATTAGTAGATCGTGACGGTGTCGTTTGCGCCGTGGCGTTTTCCGGCCAGGATCGTGACGACCAATGGCCGGGCAGCCGCATCATCGCAGCACAGAAGGCCAACACCGCCAACGCTTTCAGCCTTAAGGGGCTGGCGATTTCGACCGCCAACCTCTATTCCGCCGTGCAGCCGGGTGGTTCGCTCTATGGACTGCAATTCAGCAATCCAGTCAATGAATCGGTCGCCTATAGCGGCCATCCCAAGAATTACGGCACGGAAGATGACCCGATGGTCGGGCAGCGCATCGGCGGCGTCAATATTTTTGGCGGCGGCCTTGCGCTCTACACTAAAGATGGCATCGTCGGCGGTCTCGGCGTCAGCGGCGACTCCGCCTGTGCCGACCACAATGTCGCCTGGCGGGTTCGGCAGGCGCTTGAACTTGCTGCGGTGCCAGGTGGTGTCAGCAAGGCCAAGACCGATGCCATCATCTATGACATCGCGAAGGGTAAGAGCAAAAGCGGCTTCGGCCACCCGCTCTGCGCTGGCAAGGAAAATAAGGTTGGTCTGGCGTTGAAGGCGGCGGAATAATTTAAGCTGATGGGCGCTGCCGTTCGAGGATAACACCAACGTTCTGCACGCCCGCTAAGGCTTCCGGCTTTTGGACGCGCACGCGGGCGCGCTCGACCCGCGCGTCTTGCCAGCAGAATTGCAGGATATCCTCGGCCAGCGTTTCCAGAAACAACCGGTGCGGCTGCTGCGGAATCGTCACCGTCAAAAACTGATATAACTTGTAATAATCGAGCAGCTTGCCGAGGTCATCGCCGATGGCGCGATAATCCGGCAGCGGCGTCAGCCATAGCTTGACCGAAAGGCGCAAGGTCTGCGGCGTGTGCTTCTCGCTGTCGTAAAAGCCAATCCGCACCGGCACGACGACGTCCTTCAGGAATATTTCGATGCTATCGTTCATGCTTGCTCCTTGCGCCGTTTGGGGCCATCGGCCAGCGCGGTGACGATGCCATGCCAGGTGCGCACCTCCTGGTCGGTCATTTCGGCGCGTTGCAGCGCGTGGCGGATATTGCGCTCCATCGTCGGGCGCATTTCCGGCGTGGTGAAAAAGCCGGTTGTCTCCAGTTCCGCTTCCAGCCGCACGAAAAGATTATGCAGCTCCGCCTTGGTCGCTGGACGACTGGTTTCCTGGCGCGCCTTGGGCTGCGCCTCAGCCTGCGCCTGATACCATTCATAGGCGATGACCAGCACGGCCTGCGCGAGGTTGAAGGAGCTGTGCGCGGGGTTGGAAGGAATGCACAGCGCCTCATTGGCGTGGGTCATATCATCATGCGTCAGCCCCGTGCGCTCCGGGCCGAAGAGAATGCCGATGGCCTGGCCGTCGGCCTCGCGCTGCATCAGCTCCGGCACGGCCTGACGCGGCGTCAGCCAGCGTTTGACCATCGCATGGTCGCGCGCCGTGGTGGCATAAACATGGTTGCGGTCGGCGACCGCGCTTGGCAAATCCGGGAACACCACGGCTTTGTGCAAAATTTCGTCCGCTCCCGATGATGCTGCGAACAGCCGCTCGGCGATCCAGTCCGGCATCGCCGGAATATTCGGCATCGGGCGCGGCCAGCCATCACGCGGTGCGACGAGACGTAATTCATAGAGCCCGCAATTCAGCATGGCACGCGCCACCGCACCGATATTCTCGACCAGCTGCGGCCGCACCAGAATGATGACAGGTTGGGGCATCTTACCCGCGCCGCCACTCGGTCTTGCCGCCGGGCTTGTCTTCCAAAATGATATTTTGTTCCAGGAGTTGTTGCCGGATGCGGTCGGCCTCGGCAAAATTCTTCACCTGCTTGGCGCTGTTGCGCGCCGCAATCCGTGCTTCAATTTCAGAATCGCTCAAGCCGCCTTGCCCATCCGGCTGCCACTTGAACCAGTTTTCTGGGTCTTGCTGGAGTAGGCCGAGAGCATTTCCCGCAGCAATTAACTCTGAACGTGCTCGCGCAGTTCCATCACCAATCGTTGGATAAGGCTGTTCTGCACCTATTTTCTCGTTCATGCCTATGCTGCCGCTGGCGGCGTGGGCTTCAATTCCGCCAATGCTTGGCACTATCCGAGCGCACAAGACATCAAAAAAAGTAAGCGCCTTGGGCGTGTTCAAATCATCTGCGAGTGCGGACTCAATTTCATCGGGCACGGCGAGATCAACCTTGCCAGTACTACGCAACAATACGCGATACCACTTATCAAGCTTCACTTTCGCCTGCTCCAGCGCCGCATCCGTAAAATCCAGCGGTTGGCGATAATGCGTTGAGAGCAATACGAGGCGAATAACCTCGCCCGGATATTTCGCCAGTAACTCACGCACAGTGAAGAAGTTGCCGAGCGATTTCGACATCTTCGCGCCGTTGATGCTGAGAAAGCCGTTATGCAGCCAGTAATTGGCCAGCGGCGCGCCATCATGCGCGCAGCAGCTTTGTGCGATTTCATTCTCATGGTGCGGAAAGCGCAAATCCAGCCCACCGCCGTGAATATCAAAGGTGACGCCGAGGCACTTCTTCGCCATCGCCGAACATTCAATATGCCAACCCGGACGCCCACGGCCCCAGGGGCTGTCCCAACCCGGCTGGTCGGGCGTGCTCGGCTTCCACAACACAAAATCCGCCGGGTCTTGCTTGTAGGGCGCGACATCGATACGCGCACCGGCAATCAGCTCATCGCGCGGCAGGCGCGAGAGCGCGCCGTAATCCGGCATACTCGGTACATTGAAGAGTAAATGGCCTTCCGCCACATAGGCGTGCTTTTTGGCAATCAGCGTTTCGATGAGTGCAATCATCTCCGGAATATGGCCGGTGGCGTGCGGCTGCATATCGGGCGGCAGCACATTCAGCGCTGCCATGTCTTCCATATAGGCCTGCTCGGTGCGCGCTGTGATGCTGCTGATCGGCTCGCCGCTCTCTTTGGCGCGCGCCATGATTTTATCGTCGATATCGGTGATGTTCTGCACATAGGTGACGCGCGGGTAACGGCGCTTAAGCAGCCGGTAGAGCACATCGAACACCACGGCAGGCCGCGCATTGCCGACATGGGCATAGTCATAGACCGTCGGGCCGCAGACATACATGCCGATAAGCAGCGGATTAATAGGGCGGAAAATCTCTTCCTGCCGCGACATCGTATTATAGAACTTCAAGTCCGTCATGCTTCAGGCTGCCTGACCGGAGAGGCGGGCGCGAACACGATCCGCGCCGATCTGCGGCAGAAGGAGTTTGAGCTCCGGCCCATGCTCGTGCCCCGTGAGCGCCAGGCGCAGTGGCATGAACAGCTCCTTGCCGCTCTTGCCGGTCTTGGCCTTCACCGCACTTGTCCAGCTGCCCCAGGTCGTAATGTCCCACGGCTCGGCGGGCAGCACGGCGAGAGCTGCTGCGGCAAAACCACTATCGGCTATCTGCGGTGTAATCGGGCCGCGCGCCACGCGCCACCAGTCCTGCACATCACTGAGTTTTGCCAGATTGGGGCGCACCGTGTTCCAGAAGGCTTCATCGATGCCGCTCTGCCCAAAGGTTGCAAGTCGCTCCGCTACCTGTGCAAAACTGCTCTGGTGCAGAATGCGGGCGCTGAGATGCTGCAGCTCGGCGATCTCGAATTTCGGCGTGCCATGCGAGACTTTTTCCAGCGCAAAATCCGGCACCAGTTCGCTAAGCTGCGTGGCGGGAATAACAGGGTCAGAGGTTCCGAGCCGCGCCACCAGCGCATTGATGGCCATCGCTTCGATGCCCATTTCGTCGCGCATGCTGGCGATAGAAAGGGTGCCGAGCCGCTTACTCATCTCAATGCCGTCGCCGCTGACCAGCAGCGGGAAATGCGCGAATATCGGTGCCGGAAATTCCGACAAGGCCTGCCAGATTTGAATCTGCACGGCCGTATTGGTCACATGGTCTTCGCCGCGGATGATATGGCTGATCTGGAAATCGATATCGTCCACCACCGAGCAGAAGGTGTAGAGCGGGATACCGTCTTCACGTACCAGCACGGGGTCGGAAAGGACGCTGGAAGCAAAGACCTTGCGACCTTGCACCAAATCTTCCCACACCACGTCTTCGTCCGCGAGCAGGAAGCGCCAGTGCGGCTTGCGCCCTTCATCTTCCAGCTTCTGCTTCTCGATACCAGTCAGCTTCAGCGCGCCGCGGTCATAAATCGGCGGCAGGCCGCGCGCCAGCTGCGTCTTGCGCTTGAGCGAGAGTTCTTCCGGCGTTTCATAGCAGGGATAAACCCGGCCTTTGGCTTTGAGATCATCAAGCGCGGCGCGATAGCGCTCCATGCGGTCGGACTGGCGGGCAAATCGATCCCAGTCCAGCCCCAGCCAGCGCAAATCACGCTCGATATGGCGTGCGAGTTCTTCGCGCGACCGTTCCTGGTCGGTATCATCAAGCCGCAGCATGAAACTACCGCCATGCCGACGGGCAAAAAGCCAGTTGAACAGAGCCGCCCGGACATTGCCGATATGCAGCAAACCGGTGGGCGAGGGGGCCATACGGACATTTATTTTGCTCATAAGCTTGTTTTTGCAGGAAAAATTACTTCGGCGCAAGTATTTGCTGCAATTGCATAGGGGGTTCCCCGCCGCGTAGTATTGGGTGCGCACCGATGACAGAAGGAACGAAGCCATGGCACGCTTGCTCTACGTCGAAGATTACAGAGATATCCGTAGAATGACGACGATGGCATTCGAGGCCGCCGGGCATGAAGTCACGGCCTGCGCAGACTACAAACAGGCGCAACAGGCTTTGAAACGGTCACTCGATGAGAAGAAGCCGTTTGATCTCATTGTCACCGATGGCCAGTACCCGGGCGATGGTGTGCGTTTCAAGACGGGCTCGCACCAGGACTATGAGGGCAGCGCCTGCCTGCTGCATGACCACAAGTTGCTTGGGCTCAAGACGCCGGTTATCGTTATGAGCGGTATGGCGGATTATTTGGTGCAGAACCCTTATCCGGCGCAATGTTCGCGACCAAACCATATTTTGCATAAAACCGATTATGGCCCGACGCGATTGATGAGTGCGTTGCCAGGATTTATCGCTGAAGGCATAACGCCAAGTGGCTAGAGCGTAAGAGGCAAGATGGCGCGCATTCTCTATGTTGAGGATAATGGCATTACGCGTGCTTGCTATGGCACCGCCTTCAAATTGGCGGGGCATGAGGTCACGGCTTGTCCGGATTACTTTGCCGCCCGCCGGGAGTTGAACCAAGACAGGCAGTTTGATTTAATTATCACAGATGGGCGCTATGAGAGCGACCAGCGCTTTCCGCAATTC
>JAGOHT010000015.1 GCA_017996055.1 Alphaproteobacteria bacterium | reverse complement strand
GACAACAGCCGCGTTGATGGCGTTGACGATGACTGGGACAAGTTCACCGATTTTGCCGCCTATGACGCCTTCTCCATCGCCTGGCTCAAAGCTGCGCACCGTATTTTGAAACCAGATGGTAGCCTTTGGGTCATTGGCAGCTATCACAATATTTTCCGCGTCGGCGCGACGCTGCAAGATCTCGGCTTCTGGATTCTGAACGACATCGTCTGGCGCAAGAGCAACCCGATGCCGAATTTCCGCGGCACACGGTTTACTAATGCCCACGAAACGCTCATCTGGTGTGCGAAATCACAAAGCGCGCGGCCGACCTTCAACTACGAGACGATGAAACATATGAACGACGATGTGCAGATGCGTAGCGACTGGCTGCTGCCCATTTGCAACGGCGGCGAACGGCTGAAAGGCGACGATGGTGCTAAAGCCCACCCAACGCAAAAGCCGGAGTCCCTACTCTATCGCGTAATTATGGCCTCGACAAAACCAGGCGACATCATCGTTGACCCATTCTTCGGCACTGGCACGACTGGCGCGGTCGCCCGCCGCCTGGGGCGCAATTTTATCGGCATGGACCAAGATGCAACCTACGCCAAGTTGGCGACGGCACGCATCCGTGCCATTGACCCAATTGAAAAACCGGATCTGCTGCTGACCCCGGCGAAGCGCGAAGAGCCACGCATACCCTTTGGTGCTGTGCTGGAACGCGGTTTGTTAAAACCGGGAGACCGGCTGTTCGACCAGCGCAGACGCCATCTCGCCCAGGTGAAGGCCGATGCCACACTCATTGCCAGCAGCCGCAATGGCGATTATCGCGGCTCCATCCACAAAGTTGGCGCGGAAGTTCAGGGCCTGCCCGCCTGCAATGGCTGGACCTTCTGGTATTATGAACACAAGGGACAGCTGGCTCCGATTGATTTGCTGCGCCAGCGCATTCGTGCCGAGCAAAGCGCGGACTAAGTTAAGAACTCATTTTCTTGATGACGTCGCGGCAATAGCCGTAGCCACGCGTAATGGGTTTGCCGAAACGGTTCCAGAATTTTCTACCAAAGTGGTAAAAGATTGGAATCGTGGCGAGGGCATAGAAAAACCCCGCCAAATAGAAATATTTGAGTTGCTCACGATAGTCCCGCGCTGCCTTCAAGACATTTTGCTGCAGAGGCGATAATTTGCCGCCCTGATCGTAGAGCTTAATAACCCGATCACCATAGCAAGTTTCATCAAATTCTACCGCATCGCCATCCTCGCGACGCAGCACGTTGCGATATATCATATTCTCAACACAGGCATAGCGCGCCTTCTGCAAACGCTGCCACGGCGTACTGGATTCAACATTGCCATATTGGACAGCAAAACCGCTTAAAGCTGGTTGATCAATCGGTTCCTGAAACGAGACCTTCCCATAGGCCAGCAATCCCGATGCGATCAGCAGACAGGCAAAAAACCATTTGGCGCCGCGTGTCATAAACATGGCAATTCTCTCGGTCGAAAAAACTTATCCGCGTTCTCGCAATGTCCGCGCCTGATCACGTTTCCAGTCACGTTCTTTGATAGTCGCACGCTTATCGCCCTTATTTTTACCCCGTGCGAGACCCAAATCAACCTTGGCGCGCCCGCGGGCATTAAAATAAACAGCAAGCGGTATGATGGTCATACCATCTTTCCGCACTGCACCGAGGAGTTTATTAATTTCGCGTTGGTGCAGGAGCAAAAGCCGTGGCCGACGGGTCTCATGCTGTAAATGGATGCCTGCCTGCCCATATTCCGGGATATAGGCGTTAAAAAGGTAAATTTGCCCCCCCATGTCGCCGGCGAAGGCTTCCTGGATGCTGGCTTGGCCGGAACGCAAGGCTTTCACTTCCGTGCCGGCAAGCATGATTCCCGCCTCATGGCGACTGATAATCTCATACTCGTGCCAAGCACGTCGATTCTGCGCTACGCTCTTTTGCGCAGCCAAACGCTGATCTGGTTTCTGCCCCATGGCCTGCCCTGTTTTACTTGACCCGTACTGAACAAGCGTGAAGAAGTAGCATAATCATGCTCCAAATGACGAATCATGTTCGCAAATCAGCCTGTTGGGCGGCCTATGTCCTTGCCGTCTGCTTCGCTCTCGGCACTCCTGTCACCAGCATGGCCCAGAAAGTTCACCCCACCACGGTTGAACTTTATCAAGATACCCTGCTCGCCTTCAACCGCGGTCAAATCGGCGACGGCCTCAACCGAGTTGCAGCCATCCAACACCCGCTCCTCCGCAAAATAGCGCAAGGCGCCCTGATGGCGCAGGCCGGCAACCCGTATGATTTTGCCAAGCTCGGCGCCTTTATCAGCGCCAACCCATCCTGGCCAGACCTCAACCTCATCCTATTGCAGGCGGAAGCCAAGCTGCCGGCCGGAATGAATCATGACCAGTTATTACACTGGTTTTCTGCTCATCCACCGCAAACGCTCGATGCTTTTGACTTGATGATTAAGACGCAACGCGCTGTGGGTCGGAATGCCGACGCGGTCGCCGCTATCCGCGCCCGCTGGGTCGATGGCGCCTTTGGTAGTGTTGAGCAAAGTGACTTTCTGAAACGTTATCGTGACGAGCTGCGCGCCAAAGATCATTGGGCGCGGCTTGATCGCTTGTTATGGGAGAATACAGCGGCGGCGGCGGAACGGATGTTTCCGCTGGTCAGCAAGGGCCAAGCAGTCTTGGCGATGGCGCGATTGCACTTCACCAAACGTAATCTCGCCAAAGTCCCGGCCAGCCTCTCCCACGATCCTGGGCTGGTCTATTTGAAGCTCAAGCTAGCGCGGCAAAATGACCAAGACGCGATGGCGGCTAGTCTTCTGGCGCTGCAGCCCAATGACCCCGCGCACGACGAGGCTTGGTGGAACGAACGGAGCATCATTGCACGCCGTTACCTCATCAATGGATCCCCACAGCGCGCTTACCAATTAGCGGTCAAACATCGCCTGCATGACGGCATGACCTACAGCCAAGCGGAGTTTCTCGCCGGGTGGATCGCATTGCGTTTTCTGGCGCAACCTGACAAAGCCATCTCGCATTTCAGGGCGATTTACGACAAAAGCAACTTTCCGATTAGTCGTGCCCGTGGTGCCTATTGGTTAGCGCGCGCCTACGCCGCCAAGCAGCAGGATGAAGACGCCGAGACCTGGTATGATTACGCCGCAGCTTATCCCACTACTTTTTATGGCCAGCTGGCCCGCGCCGCGCAAGCAGATGAAGCTGCCTTAGCAATTACACCGGCCAGCATCGATGCCGCAGAAAAGGCGGCCTTCGCTGCCAACGAACAGGTACGGATAGCCGTGTTGCTGCAAAGCATCGGGGAAAGCCGCCGCGCCGAACAGTTCCTGATGGCGACGGCAAGTGACGCAGCGACTGCCGCTGAATTTACCCTCCTCGCCCAGCTTGCTGTGGCGCATGAGCGCTATGATCTCGCCGTCCGCATCAGCAAGCGCGCCACGCAACGTGGGTTTATGCTTGAGGCGGATGCCTATCCGGTGCCTGATTATCTCTGGGCCGGAGAGCCAGAACGAGCCCTTGTTCTCGGCATTATCCGGCAGGAGAGCATGTTCAACCCTACAATTATCAGCCCGGCCAAAGCAGTCGGCCTGATGCAACTCTTGCCCAGCACGGCTCGTGCGACCGCCAAGCAGCTAGGGCAAAGCTTCAGCGCTCACCAGCTGACGGTCCCCAACACCAATATCCGGCTGGGTAGTAAATTTCTTGCCGACCGCATCGACCAATTTAACGGTGCCAAAATCATGGCCATCGCCTCTTATAACGCGGGTCCGGCGCGGGTAAGGCAATGGGTGGAAAAAATTGGCGATCCACGTGCGGGGCGCGACCCCATCGACTGGATTGAGCTCATTCCAATTTATGAAACCCGCAATTATGTGCAGCGGGTGCTGGAAGCTACCCAGATCTACCGCGCGCGCCTACAAAATGGTAAGGCAAAACTCCGTCTGATGGAGGATTTATCGTCCGGAAAGGCCGGTTAACCCGCTCGCGATTCTTGTGGCGGGGCGTGCATAACTGCGATACTCTTGCGCGATGTTCGTGCCAGATATTGTCATAGCCGCTGTGCTCGTTGTTCTGGGAGCAACCCTCGGCACCTTTGCTGCGTTAGTGATTTTTGTGCGCCGTCAACGGCAAGCCTTGATTCAAGCGCTTAATAACGTTGGGAAGCAGCAGATCGCCACGACGGAACAGCTCGCGGCTGCGATTGATACAACGCAGCGCCAGCAGCGCCAGTATGAACAGCAGCTGCAAAATTTGGCGCAGGCAACCCTGCGCTTGCGCCAGGATGTCCAGATCCTTAGTAAACGCGGCGAAAGCACAACCGAAACAGTTGCCCCGCGTGCTGATCGCGTCCTACACTAAAGATTAACGCTCTGTTATCTAAATTTGGCAAAGGCGAGTCCTTGCTGAGGGCACGAATGCTCTGGAAATATTTGTGATTATTAATAAAAATCAATAAGTTAAAATAAGAATTACTTTCGCAACTTCTATGCTAGTCTTACCTTAGGCGGTGTGGTTAACCGTTGGCATGAATAGGACGGCTATGGAAATTGACGATAAAATGGTGCACCTCGCCCGTAATGCCATGCTGGTAGCAGGCATGGAGATGGGTAAAGAGGGTGATCATTGGCCGGTTATCAAAGCCAACATCCATGCCCTGATGCGTGACTATGAGAATTTGAAGATTGAAACTGCTGTGCAGGAAGAGTTGCGCGAGCACGTTGGCAAGATTATCGGTGAGATGGAGCATAGCTTGACGCAATGTTCTGCCACCACGAAAGCTAAGGCGGAGCCGCATATTCGCAAAATGCGCGAGCTATATGATGCAATGTTTGCCCCAGCGGATGAGGCCGTTGTCGCTTCCGCCGCAGCGGTAGATGAAGAAGAAACAGGTTATGTGCCTTGGAAATCCGCCAAGGCCATTATCGAGACTTTGTCGGAGGATCAGAATGAAAAGCAGTGATGCGGGGCGCCAGAGAGAAGTATTGAAAGACTCGATGGAGCATGGGCGCGATTGGGCTTTAGCAGGACTTGTGCAGCAAAATGTTGCGCAGCGGCTTGCCAGCACACGCGGTGCAAACCAGACTTTTACCCAAGGACTTGGGGAACTGGTCGATGTCTTCCGTTACGATATGGCAGATTCTCTTGATGCCCAAAGTTTGGCGCGGCAGGCAAACGTCCTCTATGAAGTAAATACTTCGGCAAAGTCGGGCGACTGGTCGTTCGGCAATTTCATGGCAGCCGATGTCGCCTACAGCCAGATGGTAGCACTTGACCGTGCGGCTGACGCGCGCGAAGCAGGAGAGGCAGCAAATGCTAAGCCTGCAGAGAGTGGGGCGGTTACCGTGTCTGGACGCCCCGATGTGATGGCACAGAGCAGTATGGGGAAGAGCCTTATCACCGAACAGCCGATGACGGTGCGGCCTGCAACTACTGAACCAGCCGCCCAGTCAGCGGCAGCAACAAGCGAAAGCACTGGCAAGAAGAAGCAGTTGCAGCATCGTCGCCCTGGCTTGGGGCTGTTCTCTTAATTGCCTGGTTAATAACAGATTAGAAAAGCCGCCCGGCTGGGCGGCTTTTTCTTTTGCACAACTAATTGACCAGCTTGCGCACACCAACGCGATAGCCTGCAGCCAGTAGCCCGCCTACGAAGCTCTCGATGGTAATTTCATTCTGCCGACTAAGGCTTTGGCAGTCTGCATTGTGTTTGAGTGGCAGCAGCGTACCTCCGCTCAGCTTAAGTGTCATAGCTTGTGTTCTCGGATCGATATAGAGCGCCAATGGCTCGTCTTGGAGCATCATGTTGAGGCTGATGCTCACATCACCACACGGATGGTTTTTAACAATAGCCCTGCACATAAATATTACCTCTAAATGGCTTTTTCTTATGAATTTACAGTAGCACGGAATTTGGGCGGCTTTAGTTGCATCTGTGATAAATTTTGACTTAATTTCAACAGGTTGGTAAACAACCTCACGCTAAATTCAAGCCAAAGAATGGCTTGTTGCGAGGAAAATCAGTGTGTTGAGAAGAATGAGCTGGGAAAAAGCTTAATACAATCGCAAATTACTCGACGAATTGTTCGCGAATAATGCGCTCCTCAAGATGTTCTTCCGGGTCAAAACAAAGAACGATGCTCGTTTTATTATCCTGACAAACATCGACGCGGAGAACTTCCCGAATTTCCGTGCGGTCGGCCACGGCGCTGACGGGGCGTTTTTCGGCCTCCAGAACTTCAAAAGTAATCCGCACCGCCGTCGGCAGAACCGCACCACGCCAGCGTCTCGGGCGAAAAGCGCTTATTGGTGTAAGAGCCAGCACATTGCCCGTGAGCGGTAAAATTGGCCCGTGCGCCGAAAAATTATAGGCGGTGCTACCGGCGGGCGTCGAAACGAGTGCCCCATCACAGACCAACTCCGGCAATCGTTCAACATCGTCAATCCACAGACGGAGTTTGGCGGCTTGCTGCGTTTCACGCAACAACGAAACCTCGTTAAATGCCAGCGCCCGTGCGGTCTGGCCACGCGCGTCGAGTGTCGTCATGAGTAAGGGGTGCAACGTCACTTGTTGCGCCAAACGCAAACGCTCTCCCAAATCATCAATGCGATAGTCGTTGAGCAAAAATCCAATCGACCCACGCCGCATCCCAAAGATTGGCTTCTGCACCGGCAATACGCGGTGCATGGCCTCCAGTAAAAACCCGTCGCCCCCCAGCGCAACGACACAATCGGCCGTCATCACCGGCACATCGCCGTAACGGGCAACCAGTGTCCGATGTGCAGCCTGGGCTTCTTCATTGTCGGCGGCCAGAAAACAGATTTTCATGGGTACATAGTCTTTCTTGAACCCGATATTGTGTTTTTTCTTGCCAGCAAGCTATATCATGCCGTTAATTTAAGGCCAAGGATCGCTTGGTCGCGGTCATGGTTAAAAAATCCGCAGACGATGATGATGCTTGAGACACTGCAAGAAGCGCTCGCCGGACCAGCGAAACTACTGATCCTGCCCCAGGCTCCGGTGAGCTTTTATTACCTCTTGAGCGCTATTGGGATTGCAACGCTGCTTATCCTTTGGCAACGCCGCAGAGACGATACGACGACACCTCTCGTCGAAAAACTGTTCCCGAAGAGTGTGTTGTTGCACCGCTCTGCAGTTTTTGACTACCAATATTTCTTCTTTAGTCGTGTCGTCTGGGTACTTTGTTTTGGCATCCTCTTTTTCCAGAGCAATAGCTTTGCTGAAGCCGCACATGACTGGCTGCTCAGTACATTTGGCCCCATCAGCAATCCGCCACAGCAAGGTTTTTTGACGGCCACAATTGTCACCGCTGTTTATGTCGTTGTTTATGATTTTTGTTACTGGTTCTTTCATTGGCTTTTGCACAAATTACCCTGGCTATGGGCCTTCCACAAAGGCCATCACTCAGCGGAAGTTTTGACCCCCTTCACGGCGATACGCTCACATCCGGTTGAGGAAATCATCAACGCCAATTTTATCGCCTTAGGCACTGGCTTGAGCTACGGCCTGATGTCTTATATCTTCGGTACCGCGCCGCAGGCCTTGGAGCTGATGCGTATCAATCTTTTCATGCTGGTTTATTACCTAGCTTTCTATAATTTGCGCCATTCACATATCTGGCTGCCCATCACCGGCCGGTGGGGCGCCATCATCCAAAGTCCGGCGCATCATCAAATCCACCACAGCACATCACCGGAGCATATCGATAAAAACTTTGGCTACTGCCTCGCCGTCTGGGATTGGCTTTTCGGTACGCTCTATGTTCCAAAGCGTGAAGAAAATTTTGCCCTTGGCATCGGTAAAGAAAGCCCGCGTTATCATGCCATGCTGCCGTTCCTGCTCTTGCCGTTTCAGGATATTGCTCGCTGGTTTAGAGAACGCTGCTTTGCGCCCAGACATGACCTTTCACGCGACCGTTAAAGGATTCGTAACTACTCTCGCCGCATGACAAAGGCTGTGCCTGCCACGCTCTGGGATAAGCCCTGAATGATCACCGACCTGCGGATACTCGAACTTCTGGCGTCCAAGATTTGCCATGATTTGGTCAGCCCGGTCGGCGCCATCAATAATGGCGTTGAACTCATTGAGGATATCGGCGGCGACGTGGTCGACGAGGCCATGCAGCTCATCCGCAATAGCGCCGAACAGGCAGCAAGGCGCCTGCGCCTGTTCCGCATCGCGTATGGCCGGGCGGGCGCCGACAGTAATTTGACCTTCAAGGACGCGCATGAAACGCTGCAGAACCACTTCGAGCACAGCAAAATCCGGCTGCATTTTGCCCCAGATTTTCCGCCGGAGACCTTTCTAGGCAACCGTGGCGCATTGAAGCATTTGCTCAATCTCTCGCTTTTAGCCGAAGAAGTACTAATTTACGGCGGCGATTTGCACTTCAGCAATGGCACGGAGGATTTCGCGGGCGGCATCGCCCTCACTGCCAATGGCCGCAATGCTGCCTTAACCGAAGCGAGCCTGGCCGCCCTCAAGGGGACCGCAGAAGTGGATGCGGTCACACCACGCACTGTCCATGCGTATGTGACTGGGCAATTCCTCACGCTCTACAACTTCCAGTTGGTCGCGCGCGCCCCTACGCCCGAGACGGTGTTGCTCCAGCTTAAGCCGGCTCAAACCTAATGCCATACAGGCATATTCGCGCAAAGAGGTTACCCATCCAACTGGCGTGGTAATCGCTTTTTAAGACTTACTAACCATGATAGTCGGACCGCACTTCTCTGCCGGCGCATTCGCGCTGGCATGTTTCCGGAGCTTGCTATGGATGATCTGCTGCGCGAATTTCTGACCGAAACGGCAGAGAATATGGGTCAGCTCGATGTGCAACTCGTGCAACTTGAGCAAAACCCGAACAACCCTGAGCTGCTCAGCAGCATCTTCCGGCTCGTCCACACCATCAAAGGCACCTGCGGTTTCCTCGGCCTGCCACGCCTTGAGAAAGTTGCCCATGCGGGCGAAAATGTTCTCGGTAAATTCCGTGACGGCGAATTGGAAGTCACGCCGCTGGCTGTGACACTGATTTTGCGCTCGATGGATAACATTAAATATCTGTTGGGCGAGTTGGAAGCGAACGAGAAAGAGCCCGATGGCGACGATAGCGCCCTGATTGCCGACCTTAATGCGATGTCGGAAGGCAAAATGCACGGCAAGGCCCCGGCAGCAGCCACGCCGCCACTAGCCGCCGCGCCCCCTCCGCCGCCTGCTGCTACAGCAGCCCCTGCCGAGAAGCCGTTATCGCGCCCCGCGACGCTCGAGGAGTTAGAAGCCGCTTTTGCCGCCGCCCCCGGACCGACGCCTGAAACCGTCGCCGAACCGCACGAGGAGAAGACGGCGGTCGCCGCCGTGGCCAAAACCGTCGCTGGCGGCGAAGACCATGGAACGAAAGAATCGTCCGTCGCCAACCAATCTATTCGCGTCAATGTCTCGCTGCTTGAAAACCTGATGACGATGGTCAGCGAACTGGTGCTCACCCGTAACCAGCTGCTGCAAATTCTGCGCAAGCAGAAAGAATCCGAATTCGCTGTCCCGTTACAACGTCTCAACCATGTCACTTCCGAACTGCAGGAAGGCGTGATGAAGACCCGAATGCAGCCCATCGGCAACGCCTGGTCGAAGCTGCCCCGCATTATCCGCGATCTGAGCGTCGAACTGGGTAAAAAGATCGACCTACAAATGATTGGGGCCGAGACCGAACTTGACCGTCAGGTGCTCGAACTCATCAAAGATCCACTCACCCATATGGTGCGCAACTCCGCCGATCACGGCGTTGAAATGCCCGCTGACCGTATCAAAGCGGGTAAGCCGGAAACCGGCCGCGTGACACTCCATGCCTATCATGAGGGCGGCCACATTATCATTGAGATTAGCGATGATGGGCGCGGTTTGGCGCTCGATAAAATCAAGGCGAAGGCAGTGCAGAATGGGCTGGCGACGGATGCGGAGCTTGCCGCGATGTCGGACCAGCAAATCATGCAGTTCATTTTCAAGCCAGGCTTCTCGACCGCGGCCAAGGTCACCAGCGTTTCCGGTCGCGGCGTCGGCATGGATGTCGTGCGTACCAATATCGAAAAAATCGGCGGCACCGTCGATATGCAGTCCACATTCGGCAAAGGTTCGCGCTTCCTCATCAAGATTCCGCTGACGCTGGCTATTGTCTCGGCACTAATTGTCGAATGCGCTGGCGACCGTTTTGCCATTCCACAAATCAGCGTTGTCGAGCTGGTGCGCGCCACCGCCGAGAGCGAGAACAAGATTGAGCGTATCAACGACACGCCGGTACTACGCCTGCGCAACCGCTTGTTGCCGCTGGTTTCGCTACGCAAGTTGCTCAAGCTGGAAAGCAACGGCAATGCAATGGAGGATTGCTTCATCATTGTCGCCCAAGTGGGCGCGACCACCTTCGGCATTATGGTTGACCGCGTTTTCGACACGGAAGAAATCGTCGTCAAGCCAGTGGCGCCGATTCTGCGTCACATCAATATGTTCTCCGGCAATACCATACTCGGTGACGGCAACGTCATTATGATTCTCGATCTCAACGGTGTGGCGCAGGCCGCTGGCGAAATTCAAAGCGCCGACAGCCCGCACCAGCAGGCCATTACCGCACAAGGTAGCAGCAAGGAAGAAGGCAAGCAGGCCTTGTTGCTCTTCAAGGCGGGCGAAGGTGCGCCAAAGGCTGTTCCGCTCGCGCTTATCGCACGCCTCGAGGATGTCGATATGAGTATAGTCGAATTCTCCGACAAGCTGCCGATGGTGCAATACCGCGGCAAACTGATGCCGTTGGTCACCACTGCGCCGGACTATGTCGTGCGGCGGACAGGACGGCAGCCCGTGCTCGTCTTCTCCGACAATCTGCGGGCGATGGGCCTTCTGGTCGATGAGATCGTCGATATCGTCGAAGAGAAACTACAGGTCGAAATCTCAACGGCGAAGTCAGGGCTACTCGGCAGCGCCATTATCGCGGGCAAAGCCACTGAAGTCATCGACAGTGGCTATTTCTTGAACCAAGCCTTCAATGACTGGTTTGGCGGCAGCAACGATGCAGCCACGTTCGGTGAATCGCTCCGCAATCGCATCCTGCTGGTCGATGACAGCCCCTTCTTCCGCAATTTGTTGACGCCGTTGCTCAATGTCGCGGGCTATCACGTCACGACGGCAGAAAACCCGACCCAGGCGCTGCAATTTCAGGAAAGCGGGCTCGATTTTGACGCAATTGTCAGCGATATCGAAATGCCGGAAATGAACGGCTTCGATTTCGCCAGCACGGTGCGCCAAGGTGGACGCTGGCAGAATGTACCAATGATTGCGCTCTCGTCGCACGCCACGGCGCGCGACCTTGAACATGGCCGACAAGTCGGCTTCAACGATTATGTCGCGAAATTCGACCGCGATGGTCTGCTGCAAACCTTGCAGGAAACCTTAAGCAGTCATGGAGGCCGGGCATGAGCAACGATACCCTCCCCACCATCGTTGGTGAAAATCTAACCGCAACCGGTGCGACCAGTGATCTCGTCACGATGACGATTGCCGGCCAGCTTTTCGGTATCCCTGTTCTGCAAGTGCAGGATGTACTGAGCCCGCAGCGCATTACCCGCATCCCGCTGGCGCCGCCGGAAGTCGCGGGCTCGCTCAATCTCCGCGGTCGCATCGTCACTGTAATTGACTTGCGGAGCTGCCTCGGGATGTCGCCGACGACTGAAACCACGAAGGGGCGCATGAGTATCGTCGTGGATTTCCAGGGCGAGCTCTATAGTCTACTGGTTGATCAAATCGGTGAAGTGCTCTCGCTCTCCAACTCCGATTTCGAGCGCAACCCGCCGACCCTGGAAAAGCGCTGGCGCGAAATCGCCTTGGGCATCTATCGTCTCAACCAAAATCTCTTGGTCGTGCTCGACGTGGCGCGACTGCTCAATATCGTCAATACTGAAGAAGCTGCGTAAGGAGCAGGGTGATGAAAGCTTGTTTAATCGTCGATGACAGCCGCGTTGTGCGCAAAGTCGCCCGCAAAATCCTTGAAGATTTGAAGTTCAGCTGCGACGAGGCGGAAGATGGCAAGATTGCGCTCGACTCTTGCCTGAAGAAAATGCCAGATTTTATTCTGCTCGACTGGAACATGCCTGTAATGAACGGTATCGAGTTCATCCGTGCTTTGCGCCAGAGCCCGGGCGGTCAAACGCCTATCGTTATGTTCTGCACGACAGAAAACGATTTGAAGCATATCCAGGAGGCGCTGACGGCTGGCGCAAACGAATATATCATGAAGCCGTTTGATAGCAGCATTATTGAAGGCAAACTCAGCCAAGTTGGCTTGCTCTAACTTTTGTTGGAATATGCATTTGATGGATAACATTCTCTCCTCTTCCGGGCCTGGCTCTACCGAGCAAGAGGTCTATCGCGTTATGATTGCGGACGACTCGTCAGTTGTGCGTGGTCTGGTGACGCGCGCAGTCGAGAGCAATCCGCAGATAAAAGTTGTCTGCTCGGTCAGCGATGGGCAAATGGCCATCAGCACATTGCAGCGCACGCCCGTTGATGTCATTATTCTTGATGTCGAAATGCCGGTGATGGATGGGCTGACGGCGCTCCCTAAGCTGTTGGCGGTTGACCGCCATGTCCGCATCATTATCGCCTCGACGCTGAGCCTGAAGAATGCCGACACCAGCCTGCAGGCTCTTAACCTCGGTGCTGCTGATTATATTCCTAAACCGACGGCTCGCGAAATTTCCGGCGCGCTGTCCTTCAAGGATGACCTGATAGGAAAAATATTGACGCATGGTGCCGCGGCGCGACGCATGGGTGTGCGACGTGCGAATGAGAATGAGCGCGTCATGCGCGCCCCTCTCCCCAAAAAGTCTGATGGCCCAACTGCCTTGTCGCTGCGCCCAGCGCCGCACGGCCGCCCCGAACTCATTGCAATAGGCAGTTCTACCGGTGGGCCGCAAGCTCTGATGAAAGTCATCAAGGCGATGGGCAACGTACCGCAACCCGTTATTATCACACAGCATATGCCGCCGAATTTCACCACTATTCTCGCTGATCACATCGGGCGGCAATGTGGCGTCACCTGCGTCGAAGCCCGCGATGGTATGGAACTGGAAAAAGGCGTCTATTACGTCGCGCCCGGCGATTATCACATGATCATCGTGCAGCGTATCGGGCGCCCAGTTATCACGCTGACTCAGGATCCGCCGGAGAATTTCTGTCGGCCTGCGGTCGACCCGATGTTGCGCTCCGCTGTTGCGGCGTTTGGAAAGAAGCTTTTCGTCGCCATCTTGACAGGCATGGGTCAGGATGGGTGGAAAGGTTGCGAAAAAGTCGTTGAAGCTGGTGGCACGGTAATCGCGCAAGATGAGGCCAGCAGCGTGGTTTGGGGCATGCCCGCCGCAGTCGCGCGCGCGGGTCTGTGCTCGGCAGTTTTACCGGTTGACGAAATCGGCGCCTATGTGCGCCGCGTGGCCGAGGGGGTAGCGGGATGAAACCGGAAGATTTTGATTTTTTCGCCACGACCCTGATGCAGCGCTCTGGTCTGGTGCTGACCAAGGACAAGGCTTATTTGCTTGAATCGCGCTTGATGCCGGTTGCGCGCAAATGGAACCTTAAGGGGCTCGACGAACTCGCTGCCGCGTTACGCGCCAAGCGTGACGAGACAGTGCTGCGCGATGTGACCGAGGCGATGACCACCAATGAGTCGTCTTTCTTCCGTGACACCAAGCCCTTTGACCAGTTCAAGCAGGTCTTGCTGCCGAAGCTGCTGGAAACACGCGCGGCGAAAAAGCAAATCCGGATTTGGTCGGCGGCCTCGTCGAGCGGCCAGGAAGCTTACACCGTTGCGATGATACTCGCTGAAATGAGCGCCAAACTGGCGGGCTGGAAAATCGACATCCTCGGCACTGATCTTTCCTCGGAAATGGTCGAGCGGTCTCGCAGTGGCATTTATAGCCAGTTTGAAGTACAACGCGGCTTGCCAATTACGCTGCTGGTCAAATATTTCACCCAAAATGGTGATCGCTGGCAAATCAACCAGCAAATTCGTGACATGGCGCAGTTCAAGGAACTGAATCTGCTTGGTGATTACGGCCCCATCGGCAGTTTTGATATTGTCTTCCTGCGTAACGTACTGATCTATTTCGACCCACCGACCAAAACGAAGGTGCTCGACTCCGTCAGCAAGGTTATGCAGCAGGATGGTGTGCTTTATCTTGGAGGCGCCGAAACAGTGCTCGGCATTACCGATAAGTTCAAGCCGCTGGAGAACCAA
Source organism: Alphaproteobacteria bacterium (assembly GCA_017996055.1). Lineage (GTDB taxonomy): Bacteria > Pseudomonadota > Alphaproteobacteria > UBA9219 > RFNS01 > JAGOHT01. The sequence goes on along the minus strand of JAGOHT010000015.1, from coordinate 6,958 downwards.
CGCGGGCTCTATACACTGCAAAATCTTGCCGCAACCCATTACGCTCCAAAGGCCGCCGCTGGCTGACCTTCAGACGCGGTGATAGGGGTGACCCGCGAGAATTTGGCGGGCGCGATAAATCTGTTCGACCAACATAACCCGCGCCAGCAAATGCGGCCAGGTCTTCTGGCCAAGCGTGAGGAGATAATCCGCCCGTTCCCGCACTTCCGGCGCATGGCCATCCGCCCCACCCAAAAGGAAGGTTGCGCCACCGGCTTCCTGCCAGCGCGCCAGGCGCTGGGCAAAAGCCACGCTGCCCTCGTCCTTGCCGCGCTCATCCAGCACAATGACAGGATGGGCGGGCAAATCGGCAATCAAAAAAGCCGCCTCTTTGCGCTGCAGAGCGATACCCGTAAGCCCCTTGGGAGGTTCATATTCGCTGAGTTTGCAATCCTCACCGAGGCGCTTGCGATAATCTGCCAGCACTTCGGCCAGCGGGCCACGCAGCTTGCCGATGGCGCGGATTTCAAAGTGGGGCATGTTGACTCATGCTAAGGCGCCAAGTGATATAGAGTAGCCCATAGAGAACCACTACGACTTGCCAGAACAATAACGTGAATATTAGGAACGCTCTGGGGAAAAAGAAGCCAGAAGTTGCCTGTATGAGGAATGCAAAAACGAACCAGTCTTCCCCATAGATATTTGGAAGAGAGTGCGCCGTCAAAAACCGCCCACCATAAGAGGTCACTGTATTCAGCATCAGCCAAAAGACGTATGAACTAAGAACGGCGAGAAAACTTACTGCCACAAGCGGCATCGTGGGTACCAACAACTCACCCAGCAGCAAAAACATCCCTTTCTTCTGACGTGTTGGTGGATACTGTAACGCCTCTGGCAGCTTCGAGTTCAAGCAGGAACATCCTCGCCGTAGATCTGCTCGATATTGTAGAAATTCCGCACTTCGGGGCGGAAGAGATGAAGGATTACGTCGCCCGCATCAACCAGAACCCAGTTGCCCTCGCCGGTGCCTTCGGCTCTCACGCGCTTGATGCCGATTTTACCCAGCTCCGCCTGCACGAAATCGGCGATGGCGGCGATTTGCCGCGCGGCACGGCCAGAAGCGATGATCAGGTAATCCGCCATGCTGCTGCGTCCACGCAAATCGATGGTGACAATCTGCTCGGCTTGGCGCTCATCCAGCACCCGCAAGACGATATCGCGCGCCTGCTCCGGCAAGCCGGACGCGCCCTTGCTGCCCAAGGCCTTCTTCGCCGCAGGTTTCTTGGCCACGGCTTTCTTGACAGCCGGTTTTGCCGTGGCTTTTGTAGCGGCGGGTTTTTTCACCGCCACTTTGCCCGCCACCGGCTTGACTTTCGCAGCCGCCGCAACAGTTTTCTTCTTGGGCGCAACGGCGCGCTTTAGCGCGGCTTTCTTGGCCGGGGTCTTGGTTGCCGTTTTGCTCTTGACCGCCTTGGGTGCGGTTTTCTGCTTGGGGGGCACGCGTTAACTCCTTGTTGGCTTGGTTTCATCCCCACCATACTGAAGCTACGCCCAAACCGCAATCGGCAGCGGAACGCTTTTGCCCCCCATAGAATTTTGCTATAATCGAGCCATGACGCGCAAAAACACGCCACCGCAGCACCCCGCAGACGAATCCGGCACCGGTCTGGCCGTCAAGACGCGGCCACAGACCAAGAAGCCTTCGCTTTACAAAGTCTTATTGCTTAACGACGATTATACGCCGATGGAATTCGTTGTGCAGATATTGGAAACTTTCTTCAATAAAGGTCACAGCGAGGCAACGCAGATTATGCTGCATGTCCATCGCCGCGGCGTCGGCCTCTGCGGCGTCTTTACCTTCGAAGTCGCAGAAACCAAAGTCAGCCAGGTCATGGATGCCGCACGCCGCGCCCAACACCCTTTGCAATGCACGATGGAGAAGGAGTAGCCGATGTTGTCGCGCAATCTCGAACAGACCCTCCATCGCGCGCTGGAATGCGCGCAGGAGCGGGAACACGAATTCACCACGCTGGAGCACCTACTTTACGCGTTGACGGAAGACCAGGATGCCGTTGCGGTGATGCGCGCCTGCGAGGTCGATGTCGCCAAATTGCGCATTGAGTTGATTGAATATCTCGATAGCAATTTGGAGTCGCTGAAGAATTCGCAGCCGCACGATCCGAAGCTAACGGAAGCGTTCCAACGCGTGCTGCAACGCGCGGCTATTCATGTGCAATCGGCCGGTCGCGAGGAAGTAACGGGCGCGAATGTACTGGTCGCCATGTTCTCCGAACGCGAGAGCCATGCCGTCTATTTCCTGCAAAGCTACAATATGACGCGCTTTGATGCCGTCAATTACATCGCGCACGGCATCACCAAATCGGCGCAGAGCACAGTTGAAGGCGAGCCGCCGAGCGGCGTGGACGAAGAGATGGCGGACCGTGGCGCGAAGCAAGGCAAGGATGCACTCGAGGCCTATTGTATCAACCTCAATATCAAGGCGCAAAAAGGTCGGGTCGATCCGCTGATTGGTCGCGTTGCCGAAGTTGAACGCACCATTCAAATCCTCTGCCGTCGGCAGAAGAATAATCCGCTGCTGGTCGGCGATCCGGGCGTCGGCAAGACCGCGATTGCCGAAGGGCTGGCACGGCGAATTATCAAGAATGAAGTGCCGGAAGTATTGGCCAATGCAACGATATTTGCGCTCGATTTGGGCGCGTTGCTGGCAGGTACACGCTATCGCGGCGATTTCGAGGAGCGGCTGAAACAAGTGCTAAAGGCGCTGCAGGCTTTGCCGCACGCCATTCTCTTCATTGATGAAATTCACACTATCATCGGCGCGGGCGCGACCTCTGGTGGTTCGATGGATGCCTCGAACCTGCTGAAGCCCGCGCTGGCGCAGGGTGGGCTGCGCTGCATTGGCGCGACTACCTATAAGGAATATCGGCAGTATTTCGAGAAAGACCGCGCTTTGTTGCGCCGCTTCCAGAAAATCGATGTCAACGAACCGAGCATTGCCGATGCCATCAAGATTTTGCACGGGCTCAAGACCTATTATGAGGAGCACCATCAGGTGCGTTTCACCAACGAGGCGGTGAAGGGTGCGGTCGAGCTGGCGGCACGCTATATCGGCGACCGCAAGTTGCCCGACAAAGCGATTGATGTGCTTGACGAAGCCGGTGCGGCACAGATGCTGCTCCCTGCCCCCAAGCGTAAGCGCACCTTAGGGCTCAAAGATATTGAGGGTATCGTCGCGAAAATCGCGCGCATTCCCCCCGCCACAGTCTCGCAGGACGATAAAATCGTGCTGACCCATCTGGAACGCGATTTACAACGCCTGGTCTATGGTCAGGATGAGGCCATCAAGGCTCTGGTCGCCGCCATCAAGCTGGCGCGCGCAGGGTTACGCGAACCAGAAAAGCCCATCGGCTCCTATCTTTTCTCCGGCCCTACGGGTGTTGGCAAAACTGAAGTCGCGCGGCAGCTGGCTCATGCACTTGGTATTGAGCTCAAGCGCTTCGATATGTCAGAATATATGGAGCGCCATGCGGTCAGCCGCCTCATCGGCGCACCGCCGGGCTATGTCGGCTTCGACCAAGGCGGCTTGCTCACCGATGCGGTCGATCAACATCCGCATTGCGTGTTACTGCTCGATGAAATCGAGAAGGCACACCCCGACGTTTATAATATTTTGCTGCAGGTGATGGATCACGGCCAACTCACCGACCACCAAGGCAAAAACGTCAATTTTCGCAACGTCATCCTGATTATGACGACGAATGCGGGTGCTGCCGATTTGGCCAAACCGGCTATCGGCTTCAACCGTACGGCTCGCGAGGGCGAGGATACAGAAGCCATCAACCGGCTCTTTACGCCCGAATTCCGCAATCGGCTCGATGCCATTATAGCGTTCAAGTCGCTCAGCCCTGAGACTATCGGCAAGGTGGTTGAAAAGTTCATCCTGCAGTTGGAGGCACAACTCGCTGACCGCGGCGTAACCCTGGCCTTAACACAGGAGGCAAGCGCTTGGCTTGGCGCCAAGGGCTATGACCCCACTTTTGGCGCCCGTCCTCTGAGCCGGCTTATTCAGGAGCAGGTCAAGAAACCCCTGGCAGAGGAGTTGCTCTTCGGCAAATTAGCCAAAGGTGGCAGCGTAAACATCGGTCTCGATAAGGCCGTCGATAAGCTGAGCTTCAGCTTCGCTGCAGCGCCTAACGCCACCGGACCGCAGCCAAAGGCGCCGCGCAGCAAAGCGCCGGTCGAGGGGTCATAAGTTCAACGGCAAAAAGGCTTCTGCTTCCGCGACATATGGCCTATAAAATGGCAGAACTCGGGAGCAATTATGCATTCAGTAAAATTGACAGGAATGGGTACGGGCGTTGGGCTGGTTTTGCCGCCGGAGGCGTTGGAACGGCTGAAGGTCGGCAAGGGCGACGCCGTCTGGTTAATTGAAACGCCGGTCGGCTATCAGTTAACCGCCTATGACCCCGCGATGGTGCAGCAGATCTCGTTGGCGCAAGATATTATGCAGGAAATGCGCGAAGCCTTGCAGGAAATGTCGAAGTAATATGGCGGTTAAGCGAACACCAACTTGGCTGCGTCGCGATGTCGTCATCGCGATTCATGCCGCTCAAATTGCCGAACATGGTGGTAAGCCCGGCACCCGCGATACGATTGCGCTCGATACGGCGCTGGGTCGCCCCGCCGAATTTTTTACCAACAAGAATCCGCCGCTGCCCGACCTTGCCGCCGCTTATACCGGCAGCGTGATGCGTAAATTGCCGTTTCTCGATGGTAATAAACGCATGGCGTTTCTGTGTGCCTTACTTTTCCTCCGCGTCAACGGACTATTCTTCAATGGCAGCACGGGCGAAAGCGTAGCCATCATGCTGCGCTTCGCTAAAGGGCGCGCCAGCGAGAATGACCTGGCGGAATTTTTCCGTCTGAATAGTGCACCTTACAAAGCATGAGCCCGCCACCTGACATCCGCGCCGAGCTTGGTCTGCGCCCCGAACAGTCGCTGGAACTACTCCAGGCGCTGCATATTCTGACGCGTGATGGACGCATCAATCAGGACAGCCGTCGCAAGCTGAAACAAGTCAATCATCTCACGCAGTTTCTCGCGCCGTTGCTGACGCCCCTCTTGCAAAGCGGCGCGCCGTTGACGTTGGTTGATCATGGCGCGGGCAAGTCTTATTTCGGCTTTATGCTCTATGACCGCTTTTTTCAGACCACGCCGCAGGCTGAGGCCTTCGGTATCGAAACCCGCGCGCCACTTGTCGCCAGCGCGCAAGCGCTCGCCAAGCAAATCGGCTTTGACCGGATGCACTTTTTGCACCTCAGCGCCGCCGCAGCCATTACCAGCCCGAACTTGCCACCGACCGTCAGCATCGTCACGGCGCTACATGCCTGCAACACCGCCACCGACGAGGCGATTGACTTCGCATTGGCCAAACAGGCTCGCACCGTTCTGCTCGTGCCCTGCTGTCAGGCGGAAGTCGCGGCCTGCCTCAACCATCATAAGCAGGCACAGCTACGCCAGCCGTTGGCAGAAATCTGGCGGCACCCGCATCACACGCGCGAGTTTGGCAGCCATCTCACCAATGTACTGCGTTGCCTACGCCTCGAAGCCCATGGCTATCATGTCACGGTGACGGAACTGGTCGGCCTGGACCACGCAATGAAGAACGAACTCATCATCGCCGAGCAGCGCCACCAGCCCAACCGGCGCGCCGCCAACCGGCTCACCAGCCTGCTGGAGCAGATGGGTTTGCAAGATTTACAGACACGTTTCGCCATTCCGACAGGAGCGGGTAATGGAGAAGGTTGAGACCATCGTCATCGGCGCTGGCATCGTCGGCCTTGCCATCGCGCGCCAGCTGAGTGCACTCGGCCAGGAGGTGCTGATCCTGGAAGCGACGAGTGCCATCGGATCCGCGACGACAGCACGCAACAGCGGCGTCATTCATGCCGGCATCTATTACCCGCCGCAAAGCCGCAAAGCCTTCCATTGTGTGCGCGGCCGTCAGATGCTGATGCGTTATCTTGAAGAGCGTCAACTACCCCACAAAATGTGCGGTAAGCTGATTGTCGCGGCGGACAAAGCCCAGACGCCGAAACTGGATGAGATTAAAGCGCGGGCGCAAGCCAGCGGTGTGCTCGAACTTATCGCGCTCGATGCCGCTGGTGTTACCGCCAAAGAGCCGGTGGTCAGTGGTGTGGCGGGGCTGTACTCGCCCATCACCGGCATCGTCGATGTCCATGAACTTATCCATAGCTACCTCGGCGACGCCGAACGCGATGGCGCCATGCTGGCGTTGTACAGCCCTGTAACGCAGGTGCGCCCCGAAAGTGAGCGCTTTCTTGTCACGGTCGGTGGCTCCGCGCCCACCGCTCTGGCCTGCCGCAACCTCATCAATGCGGCGGGTCTTGGCGCGCCAGGCCTCGTGCAACAGGTCGCTGATTTTCCACGCGACAAAGCGCCACAGCTTTACCTGGCACGCGGCAATTATTTCGCGCTGCAAGGCGCGCAGCCGTTCCGGCATCTGGTCTATCCGGTGCCGGAGCCGGGTGGTCTCGGCGTCCATGCCACACTGGATATGGCCGGGAAAGTGCGTTTCGGCCCCGATGTTGAGTGGATTGATAGTGAGGATTATGCTGTCAATCCCTCGCGCGCCGCGCATTTTTATGCGGCCATTCGCCGTTATTGGCCAGGCCTGCCCGATGACGCCCTGCACCCCGATTATGCCGGAATTCGCCCGAAAACGGCTCCCAAAGGAGGGGCGGAGACGGATTTTATTGTGCAAGGGGTGGAAAGCCATGGAATGCCGCGCCTCGTCAACCTATTTGGAATCGAGTCGCCGGGCTTGACCGCCGCCATGAGCCTCGCCGCGGAAACCGCCGAGCGTCTGGCCGCTTGAGCGCGTGGCTTGCCTAACCAGCCACGACAGGTCATAAACTTGGCAAAATTTTGCTGAGG